>JAHZJA010001073.1 GCA_022601155.1 Deltaproteobacteria bacterium
ACCGCGGGGGCCCGAGCCGAGCGGGTCGCCCCGGCGGCAACGGGGCTGGCCGTGGGCATGGGCGTGATGCGCTCGCGTCGACGCGTGTCCTCGCCTGCATGCCACCCGTAGGCGCCCGAACCCGAGGCTTCGCTGTCGCCAGCACCACGCAGGCCCGCTCGCGCAAACGCTCCGCTGCCAGGCGCCGCCAGGCCCAGGTTGACCGACGCACCCGACCCCGCTGGCAGCTCATCGGCGCTGGGCGTCGAGGCGGCGGTGGACGGGCTCGGCCCCGAGCTCTCCGAAGAGCCGCCGATGTCCGGCCAGCGATCACGCGCGTAGTCCCCCGAAGTCTCCGAGCCCGGACCGCGCTCGGCGGGCGCTTGGTAGGCCGGCACATCTCCGCTGGGGCGGGTCTGCTCCGACAGCGAGAACTCCTTGGTGCCCGCCCGCGTCCGCGGTCCTTCCTGGCGCCCGGCCTCCATGCCGGCCGCACCCGGCCGAGCCCCCGACGGCGCTGGTGCGACCGCTTGTGGCCGCGCCCGGTCGGGGACCCGCAGCGATGTCGAGGAGCCCGCGGCACGCATCGACCCGAGTGTGGGCCGATGCTTGGCCGTCTGGCGGAGCGAGTCGCCCGAGGTCACCTTGCGATGGAACACCGCCGATGTCGCCACGTCGGCTTCTTCGATCACCTCGTAGGTGAAGCGTGTCCGCATGATGCGGATCGCCTCGCCCACCTGCAGCGTGTGTCGAGTGATGCGCTCGCCCTCGACGAAGGTACCGTTGTCGCTCGACAGATCGACCAACGTCATGTGGCCGTCGGGATCACGGGTGACCTTGGCGTGCCGACGCGACACACCCTCGTGCAGCACTTGGATGTCGCAATCGCTCGCGCGACCTATCGTCGTCCGTCCCTCCAATACGAACACCGCCCCCGCCTGGGGACCCGATATCGCGCGGAGCAGGTGTTGCATGACGGTAGAGGGGGAAAACGGAGGGGACCCGTTCTATACCGACTCAGCGTCATTCTATCAGGGGCCAGCGGGGGTTCGCCCCCCACCCCTGCCCACGGGGCCTCGTGCACGTCCGGGGGGTGCGCAGCGCGGCGGCCGGTCAGCCCTCCAGCACACCGTCGCCCCCCGAAGGAGGGGCTTGCCGCGCGCCCTCGCCCCCGTCAGCCGCCGCCGCCACGCTCCCACTCGGCCACGCCCGCGAACTGCAGACCGAGCTCCGGGCCGCTCGCCCACGCCACCCGCGTAGGGAACACCAACGTCCGTGCACGACCACGCACGACCATGTCGATGACGAGCCATGCGACGATCCCGACCCGCAGCGAGTGTTGGCGCCACGCCAGCCTCGCGCCGCCCACTCCGAGGTCCTGCACCATCACCGCCGCGGTGTGCTCGACGCCGTCGGAAATCCACCGTACGCGGGCGGGAAACCGGCAGCGAAATCGTACGAAACGGCGCAGACCCGCGAATGGACTCGGGTCTCCGGTCTCTGGCTGCGCGAAGGCACTGGCGAAGCGCTGCAGCAGCCCCTGCTCCACGGGCAACAGTTGCTCTTGCCGGACCATCCGCAGCTGGAGATCGCGAAACACGAGGATGTCACCCACCAGGTCGCCACTGTATGGCCGTCCGTCGGGGCGAACCGCCGCCAGGGCGTGACGCTCGGGCTCCCGAGGGATGATTCGAGCGACGGCGCGGGCTTGCTGCGAGCCCGATGGCGGCAAACCAGACGGCTGAGCCCCGGGCGGAGACAACCCCGCCGGCTTCGCCGCCACGTCGTCTTGGGTGTCACCGCGCGCGGGCGGCAGCCGGTCGGGGACCCGCATCTGATCGACCGTCTGTCGCAGCGTGCGTCCGTTGACCACCTTGGCCGCCCACACTCCGGCATCCTGCTCGTCTTCGCCGCCCTCGGGGATCGGCTCGTAGACGAAACGACTCCGCATGATGCGAAACTCGTCGCCCTCCACCAGACGGTGACGGTTGACCCGCACATCGCTGATGAATGTCCCGTTGTTGCTGCCAAGGTCGATCAACATGTGTCCCGATTCGGACTCGATCACCTTGGCGTGTTGCCGTGAGACCCCGTCGTTGATGATCTGGATGTCGCAATCACCTGCCCGTCCGAGCAGCGCTCGTTCACGCAGCACATACACAGCCCCTCCGAGGGGGCCACCGGTTGCTCGCAACTGCCAGGGCATGAGGTGCTCGGGACCCGAGCCCCCCGATTCTAGCGATGGTTGTGGTTGGATGCGAGGGCTTCATCCGCGCGGCTGGACGCCGCGCGAATCCGTCACCTCCCACCAACTCCCGAGCGTTCAGCCCCTCGTTCAGGGGGGTGCATGTCGGGGGGCATAAGGAAGATTGACGCGTACCCGCCCGGCCACCAAATCCCGCTGAACCCCCCGCCAGTACTCCGCAGTGAGCAAATCGGCGTGGCTGTCGAGGAATGCGTCGCGCAGCCTCGCCGGTCGCCGCGGCACGACGAACGGCCCCCACTCTTCGGGAAACACGTCGTTGTCACGCACCGAGTAGTAGGGCTGAGCCGACATCTCGTCCTCCCAGCTACGCGGGGCCGGGATATCTCGAAAATTGCAGTCCAGCAGCGGGCGGATCTCGTCGTAGTCGTACAGCACCAGGCGCCCGAATTGGGTGACGCCGAAGTTCTTCCACAACAGGTCTCCCGCGAAGATGTTGTGTGCAGCCAGCTCCTTGATGGCGGTCCCGTAGTCCACCATGGCCCGCTCGGCGTCCGCCGGCGTGGCATCTGCCATGTACAGGTCCAGCGGCGTCATCTTCTCTTCGATGTACATGTGCTGAATGACGACGGTGTCACCCTCCACCCGCACCAGGCTCGGCGCTTTCTCCAGGAGCTCGGCCAGACAGGCGGGCTCGAAGCGGGCACGGTCGAACGCGAGATACTCGAACTCCTGGGTGTCGGCGAGCCGGCCCACCCGCTGCCCGCGGAACACATCGCGATAGGACTGGAGCACGTCATCACGGGTCACCCCCGACTTGGCCGGGGTGTCGCGGATCATCTTGAAGACGTTGCGATACGAGGCCTGGGTGAACACGGTCATCACCAGCCCCCGGATCCCCGGAGCGACGATCAAGGGATCGTCGGAGGCCGCGAGCTGATCGACGAGTTCGCGATAGATGAGGCTCTTGCCGTGACGATGGTGAGCGATCGCGATGTACAGCTCCGAGCGCGACAGCCGGGGCATCAGCGAGCCGAGAAAGTCGACCAAGGTGCTGGGCTTGCGCACGTCGACGAACAGGTACGACCGCGTCGAGCTGAACACGGGCATCACCGCCGCCTCGGTGAGCAGTGCACCGTCGACCGAGAACCCATTGGCATGGGTTCGCAGCGGCACCACCAGCGGGGTGACGCGCTCGCCCGCGACCACGCGAGCCACGATGTAGCCCTCCTTCGGGCGGAAGACCACGGTCTTGATCACCTCGACGTAGTCGAACCGACCGCCATCACGCAGCAACGGACACTCCTCGACGAAGCGCTGGGTCAGGTAGCGAACGTCGCCGTCGAGGTCGCGCCACCGCGGCGCGGGCCGGGGGTATCGCAGCACCTCTCGCAGCACCTGGGCCAGGTCGTCGCTCCACGCGAACCGTCGCCGCAGTCCGGGCGATGGCTGTCCGGCGTGGCGCCCCAGATGGTTGTCGAGGAACTCGATCTCCGGCTTGACCCCCGCGGTGTTGAAGATCTTTCGGGTGATCGCGTTGAAGAAGGTCTCGGCAACCTCCACATCGATGCGCGAGGCGACCTGCTCGCCATAGATCACGTGGGCGTTCATCCACAGCGCCAGGTCTCGCGGGTAGCGACTGGTGATGGGAGCCAGCGAGGCCAGCGTCCGCCCCACGAAGCGCTGGTACAGGTCCGTACGAGCGCGCTGTTCTTCCTGCAGCCGCAGCCAGTCACCTTCGTCGAACCGCAGCCGCGCGGCCCTGGTCAGGCGCATGAACTCGGCATAGAAGGTGTCGAACCCCTCGTGAATGAGTGTGGCGATCTGGCGGGCGGGCACGAAGGCCCCAAGCATAGACCACCGGGCGCGTCAGGCCGTCTGCGGACGGTGGGCGGTGACGACCTTCGACAAGAACGCGCGCTCGGTCGCCTCGATCTGCAACCCCATCTCGGCCAAGCCCTCGGCCAGATCATCGCGCAGATAGTCGCGGTAGAACGGCTCGTGCATGTCGTCGGGAAAGCGGTCGAGGAACACGCCGAGCGACCCGGCGTCCTTGGGCTGCAGCGAGTCTTCGATCACCAGGCACCCGCCCGGTCGCAGCACGCGACGCATCTGCGCCCACACGCGTCGCCGCGCGTTGCGGGGCAGCTCGTGGAATAGATACACGGAGAACACCGCGTCGAAGCTAGCATCCGCGAACGGAAGCTCCTCGGCATTGACCTGGTGCAGCTCGACCTGCGGCGAGTCGCCCAGGCGCTCCCCCGCAACCTCGATGTAGTACGGGCTCAGGTCGATCCCAGTGTAGTGGGCACGCGGCAGCGCCCGCCGCAGCTGCGCGCCCATCCGGCCGGTACCGCACGCCACCTCGAGCACCCGCAACGGCCGGCCGCACCTGCGGGCGTGCCTGACGATCGGCGGCAGCACCTGCCGCCGCATCACATCCGCCGTGCCGCCAAACAGCAGCTCCACCCCCACGTCGTACAGCTCGGCGGAGCGCCGACTGAGGTAGCCATCGCTCTGCCAGTGAAACGTGCGTCGGTAGTACGGTGGGTACGCGTCGAGATCGACATCGCCGGGCAGGTCCTTCCAGTCGTCGCGGGACATCCGGCGCACCACGTTGGGGATGTCGCGCGCCAGGCGGGGCAGTGCCTTGGCGTAGGTCCCGAACGGAATCTGAAACAACAACGACCACGGGTAGATACCGGCGGCGGCGTTGTCTTGATCGCGCGCGAGCAGCTGCTCGAAGCTCTCGAGCAGGGCCCGTTGATGCTCGGCCGAGGGACCCTGCTGCTTGCCCATCACCAGCCGCCGAGCAAAGCGCTGCGCGAAGGCCGACGCGTTGCGCAACGACTGCTGCTGTCCGCGGTATGCCAGCCGAAACGTCTGCTCCAACACCGGGTTCATCACGAACCAAAGTCTAGTGCGGCCCGACCTCGCGAGCCCGTATCCGCGACGCGGCGGGCCCCGAACGGCGGGGTGTTCCGTCGGCCTCCGCATCGCCGCCCATCGCGCATGCGCAATTCACGCAACGATCGAATTGACGGGTTGCCTACCGAGTGGTAGATAGCAACCGAACGGTTGGTAGAGCCGACCGACCGCCAGCGACGATGGCCAACGAGCGCTCCAAAGGGGTCGACATCACCCAGCAAATCCTCGCCCACGCGACTCGGCTGTTCGCCGCGCGAGGTTTTGTAGGGGCTTCCCTTCGGGATATTGCGAAGGCGGTGGGCATCCGGAAGCCGTCTTTGCTCTACCACTTCAACTCCAAGGACGACCTCCGACGCGGGGTTCTCGCCAGCATGCTGGCCCACTGGAACGAGGTGGTGCCGCGGCTGCTCAAGGCGGCGACCTCCGGCCACGAGCAGTTCGAGGCGGTGGCCACCGAGACGCTGGAGTTCTTCCGTGCCGATCCCGATCGCGCCCGACTGCTGCTGCGCGAGCTGCTCGACAGGCCCGAGGAGATGGAGCCGCTGATCGAGAGCCATGTGCAGCCGTGGACGAAGATCATCTGTGACTACATCCGCAAGGGCCAGCAGCAGGGTCGCGTGCACGCCGACATCGATCCCGAGGCGTACATCGTCCACATGATCAACCTGATGGTCTGTGGCGTGGCGCTGCAAGACAGCATCACCGCGCTGATGCCCGGACGTCCCGCCACCGACGAGGTGCTCCCGGAGCGCTACGTCACCGAGCTGTTGCGGGTGGCACGGGCCGGCTTGTTCATCGATCCCGCCTCGGCACGCGCGGGCATCGATCCCCCCGATGCTCTTCCCTCGGGCGTTCGCGATTCCTCCGGGGACGCCGCCGAGTAAGCGCGGCTGGCGAGCTCTCCTTCAATCAACCGACAGTCGTACATCACGCCACGCGCGGTCCTCCGCGCCCACCGACGAACTGCCATGGCCAACTATCTGTCCGACAACGACGATCTGATGTTCTACCTCGACAAGGGCATCGATTGGGATCCCATCGTCAAGCTGACCGAGCGTGGGTTCGTCGACGAGGACGGGCCCCGCGACGTCGCCGAGGCGGTGGAGACCTATCGAGACATCGCGCAGATGGTCGGGCAGTTCTCCGCCGATGAGATCACGCCGCGCGTCAAGGCGATCGAGGCCGCGGGCTTCCGCATCGAAGACGGGGAGGCCGTCGCGGCTCCCGAGTTCGACGAGATCTTCGATCAGCTCCGCGAGCTCGACCTCCATCGACTCAACGTGCCCCGCGAGCTCGACGGCATGAACTGCCCGTTGATGCTGTACTTCATCGACGTGGAGCTGATGTCGCGCGCCGACGTCTCGGTGCTCGCTCACCACGGGTTCCACGGCGGCATGGCGCTGGCCATGCTGGCGTTCTCCATCCGCGAGGGCACCACCACGTTCACCGACAACCGGATCACCGAGACCCGGTTTCGCGATCAGATGGAAGAGATCGCCAGCGGCCAGGCGTGGGGCTGCATGGACATCACCGAGCCCGACGCGGGCTCCGACATGGCCAGCTTGCGGACGGTGGGTCGACAAGACGCCGACGGCAACTGGACCACGAAAATCACCAAGACCGTCTACACAAACCATCAGGACACCTACGCGTCCGAGTGCAAGATGTAGATTGCCAAGTTCACCACTGCCTAAAACCG
>JAHZJA010001074.1 GCA_022601155.1 Deltaproteobacteria bacterium
CCGGTCGTGGAGGCCGCTGGGAGAAAACTCCCTTCCGGGACAACCTCGACACGCTCGTATCACTCGTCGTCGAGAACTTCCCTTGGACGCTCACGGAGATCGCCTGAAACTCGGAACGGACTTCAGATCTGATGTACTAGGACGCTGCTCTGACGCTCGCCGCCGAGGCTCTCGCGTTGACCGGCAGAACCTCGAGCCACGGGCGCGCATGCAGCTCGGGCGCCGCCGTCTGGCTGCGAGGTCGACGAGAATCTTGAGGCCGCCCGTTCACAAGCCGAGGTCGCGGGCGGCGGCGGGCTCGGGGGCTCAGGCCCTCGCCCTGCGTCCCAAGCCCCAGGTGGTGCAGGGGCACGGTGACCTCGCGCAGGCCGATCAAGTTCTGGGCGAGCCCTTGAGAAGCTCGATCGCACCCAGATCGAAGGGGTGCATCGAGCAGGGGCGCTCAAGAGCCGAAGGTTGGTGTTGCAGCGTCAGGGGGACTACACGGCTGCGGCCGAGGACTACCAGCGCGCCCTGGAGATCTGGTTCTCGGCGAGGCGAAGCTGGCTTCTCCGACGGCGAAGCGAGTTGACAGCGCACCGGCTTCTCGGCACCGTTGCTCGGTGAGCGGTAGCGTCGACGCGCTTGTCATCACCGCGCTGAAGGAAGAACTGGCAGCACTCCTGGCCGTGAGTTCGGGTCGATGTGGCGGCTGGCAGAGAATCGACGGCGACCCGCCCTATCACATGGCCACGTTCGAGGGCGACGCGGGGCTCATTCGTGTCGTGGCAGCTCGCCTGTCCAGGGGGGGCGGGATTGCCACAGCCGCGGTCGCTGAGCGCTTGGCGGAGCGCCTGAGCCCACGTTGCATCGCCATGTGTGGCGTGTGTACCGGGCACCCGGACGATACAGCTCCAGGAGACGTGGTGCTCGCCGATCGAGTGTTTCAGCACGACGAGGGCAGGCAGGCGCGCGACGGTTTCCAAGCCGATCTGTGGGTTCACCCCACCACGGATAGGTGGCTGCGAGCGGCGCAAGAGCTGGTCGGACCGGCCGAGGGCCTTCCCTCGTACACCGAGCCCACACCGGAGGACGGCGAGTGGTGGTTTCTCGAGATGCTCCTAGCCGATCGAGATCCGCAACGCTCTGTAGCGATGCGGCGGTACATTCCCGACGACCGGCGGCCGACCATCCTCCGACGGCTGCGTGACGGGAAGGGCTACGTATTGTTCACCAATGGTGCCTTTGCTCTCACGGACGGTGGGCGTGCCGCGATTCTGGAGCACCTCGCTTTCCACGGCAAAGAAGCATCGAAGGTACCGTCTCACATACATGTCGGGCCGATAGCGAGTGGCAACCGGGTGATCGCAGACGACGAGATCTGGACGACTGTAGCTGACAGAGGGATGCGCAAGACGTTGGCCGTCGAGATGGAAGCCGCGACGATCGGCCAGGTTGCCTACGGTCGCATGCTTCCGTTCGTGGTTGCCAAGGGGGTAGTGGGTCACGCTGAGCGACGCCAGGCGAGGAGCTTCCGAAGAGTGGCAGCCGGCGCGTCTGCGGAGGTCCTGTGTCACTTCCTGCGCAGGGTGTTGCCCGTTGGCGGCCTAGTGGGCTCCAGAGCGCAGGAGACCGGGCCGGGACCCGTCGAAGGCGATGACGGCGGTGCGGACGAGCGACGCTTTCCGAACGTTGTCGTGGTGCCCAAGGCAGATCTGGAGCTGGTGCGCATCCCAAGGGGGACGCTGCTCATGGGATCGCCCGACGCAGAGCAGGGCCGCGACGCCTATCCCGAGTTCTGGACGAGAGGGGGGCGCCATCCAGAGAGTCCGCAGCACCAGGTTTCGCTGGCGGGCTTCTACATGGCGCGGACACCGGTGACGCACGGGAAGTATCGGGCGTTTCTCGAGGCGAACCCACTGGTTACCGAGCCGCCGTATTGGACGGACCGGGGGTATGCTCAAGACGACCAGCCGGTGGTGGGGGTGTCGTGGAACGATGCTCAGGCATACTGTCGATGGGCGGGATTGAGGCTACCTACAGAGGCTCAGTGGGAGTATGCGTGCAGGGCGGGGACAGACACGCCGTACCACTCCGGCAAGACCCCGGAAGACCTCGCGCGGGTGGGTTGGTATGGAGACCCTGGCGGCCAGCCACGTGCCGTGGCCCAGAGGGAGCCGAACCAGTTTGGTTTGTACGACATGCATGGGAACGTCTGGGAGTGGTGCGAGGACGACTGGGTCCTCCACTATGACGGGGCCGTGCATCGAGCCGGCGATGGTCTGAGACAAGAGCCGAAGGGCGATGCTCTTCGGGTCGTGAGGGGGGGCAGCTGCTGGCTCGTTGCCGCGGACTGTCGGTCGGCCACACGCGGCCATGGCGAGCCGGACCTCCGAAACCGGCTCTTTGGTTTCCGGCCAGTATTGGCAGCTCGGGAGGTATCCGGCTAGGACCTGCGCTCACTACGCAGTTGGTGGTACAATAAATCGGGGCAGGATCGATCATTGTTCGCCCCGCGCGGCATCAAAGTGTCGTGACCTCCGATCACGGCAGGGAGAACCGGGACGACCGATCGATCGGGTCATGCGCTGCTGGCGCGGTGACGATAAACGACTGCGCCGAATCAGGGCAGTGCGGATGCGCCATTTCAGGGTCTCCGATGCCGCAGCTGGAGACCGCGGAATCATGTTCGGGATCTGCCATCCTGGTTCGATGCAATCGCCGTTGGCGCGATAGAGGCGTCACGGTCGGGGACTACCGAGTGGAGCCGTCCATGTTTGCACGTGGGCTGGCGTCGCTGCCCGTTGGGCTCGGTCTAGGGGGAGTCGTTCGTGGCGATTGATCAGAAGCCGAGCTCGACAGTGCCGTCGCAGTCCACGGGAACGGGTGCCAGCTATGGGGAGCCGCTGCTCCTGTTCGTCTGCTGTCCGGGCAGGGATCGGGGCCTCGCCCGTCGGTTCAAGGAGCGACTGCGTGCCATGGGCCATCGCACGTGGCACGACGTGGAGCGCATTGACATCGGAGGGGCCTTCGATGACGTGCTCGATGAAGCTCTGCGCAGCTGCGATGCCGTCATCGGGTTGCTCGGCGAAGTCGGCGGCCAGGCCACGTGGGTCCGCAACGCGTGGGCGGCGGCTGCACTACATGGCAAGATGTTGTTCCTCGCTACGATCGACGAGTGCGTCCCGCCTGCGTTCTTCGATCGGAAGACGCACATCCAATACGATCCCGACAACGAAGAGAAGTGCTTCGAGTCACTCGAGGATGGGCTCGCGCGCTTGGCCGAGGCTCGAGCCGATCGCAAGAAGAAGACGACGATGACGACGAGCACGCTCGTTCCCACCACGGCCAGCGGATCGACCGACCATGAACAAGGAGCCGCGTCGCTACGGGCGGTTATGTCGTGGGACGTCGCCATGCAAGGCACCGTTCTCACGTTCGAAGATGGTGACGAGCGCATCTGGGCGACGAACGGCTCCGAGGTACGCATCTACGAGTTCGACAAGCCGACGCCCGTAGACAGACGTTTCCTGGAGAAGCGACCATGGAAACAGGTCTTTCGAACGACTTGGAACGGCCGGATGCTGGCGTCGGACTGGGACGGAGGGCTCTATACTTTGGGCCCCGACACCGACCCAGGCGGTGAGCCTCTCCGTGCGGGCATGTACTCGTCCTTGCCCGTTCATCTGGTTGCAACCGGGCGCCATACTCTATTCGCCACCACGTGGGACGGTCACGTCCTTGCGTGGGATGGCCACGGCCTCGATGGAACATCGATAGGCAGGCTTCCTCACTTGCCACGCCGTCTCCTGGCGCTCGCCGACGGAGGAGCGATCGTTGTCGACGAGGGCGGCAACGTCCTGGGATTCGGTCCTCGTGGGATGAAGAGGTTCGAGATCCGTCTCAAGCCTCCGGTCGCTACGCTCTGGACATGTGACGTGTTCCGACGGAAGGGGGTGGCCGCGATCACCGGTGATCAAGGCATCGTGTTGATGGATCTCGAAGGAGCGGTGGTTCGGGACAGCGCCATCGGGGCGGACCCGCTCGTCTTGGCCCACCGAAACGATTCTCAGTACGACTGCTTCACCGCCCTCGCTACAGATACGCGCGAACTCAAGTGGCTCGACTGGACCTCGTTCTGCATCATCGACCAAATAACGGTCTCGCTGCCGTTCTCGGTGCGACGGATGGGATGCTTCTCAGAGCCCGGTCGGTCGACGCTGCTCCAGGTCATCGGTCTGTCCGACGACGGGGCATTGTTCAGCACCTGCGAGCACTCGCTCGTTCGCTACGAGTCCGAACCGTTCGAGGACTGCTCCTTGTTTGCTGGTGGGCACCTGCTCCTGTGCCGTAGCGGGACCAAGATGCACCTATACCGTAACCCCGTGCTCTCCGACGCCGCATGCAGCGTCGCGGTCAAGGGGCTCACGGGATCACTGCAGGTCGGCACGTTCGGGGAGTTGGTGGTTGTGCTCGAGAACGACGGGAAGATCCCCATTCGCCGACTCGACGCCGTCCTCGACGGGGAGAACCGGATCGAGCCGTCTTCTGCGCATCACGACGAGCGCGTTATGCCAGGAGATCGCGTGAGCCTGACGTTCTTCGTCCGCGGGCATGCAACGGGAGCACGGGTTCCCCTGCAGCTCGACC
>JAHZJA010001075.1 GCA_022601155.1 Deltaproteobacteria bacterium
CTCGAACAGGTCCAGCAGTGCGGCTCGCTCGGCGGCGGTGAGGGGGCGTCGCCAGGCCCGGCTGCCGAAGTCGTCGAGCCACTGGCCCATGCACGCTTGCTCGTCACTGGTTGGATCGCACGGCAGCAAGGCGTCGAGGTCGGTCACGGCCCGGGCGGCGATGTCCTCGGCGGCCAGCATGTACTTGTTGGCCATCAGCCAGGTCACCGAGGCGACGTCGGCGTTGTTGTCGAAGCCCGAGCCACCCTCTTGCGGGAAGCCGGCCGAGGGATTGGAATCGTCGCCCAGCAGATCGAAGATCGTGTTGTCGTATTCCCACGCGGTCAGCCGCCGAATCGGCGACGCCCCGGGCGACGGTTCGTCGAGACACTGCGACTGGGTGTCTCCGTCCTCACCGTCGTCATCGGCATCGCCCCCGTCGACGGCTCCGCCCATGCCGTCCACCGAGTCGACTCCCTGGTAACACCCCGTGGCGAGGCACAGGCTCACCGCCCATTGCCCCCCCGCTCCGGTCAATCGAAACAACCTCACCGTAATTCCCTAGTCCACCGAGAGGCGTTCCTGTCTCCACGAATTTCTCGGTTTTTTCGTGTACTTGCGGACGCTACGGGCAGTCGGAGGGCGCACGCGCGTGCCGAGGCCTCATGCCGCTCGAAAACCTGGTGGCTCAGGCTACGCCCCTGGCCATCGGTGAGCGGTGGTTCCGATCCGCGAGGGGAAACCCCGTCAGTCTTCGTCGTCGATCGCGTCGATGAGGCTGCAGCGGAGCGGCGGGCACACGGACTGCGGGCGCACAGTCGATGGGCCAGGGCAGCGGATCGGTGGGCAAATCCCTCCAGCCGAGCGCGACCGCGAATCCCAAGGCCGCGTGCCCGTAGGGTCGCGTAGGCCTCGACGATGTCTTCGGTATCGAGCACGCCGTCGCCATCGAGCTCGAAGTCGACGCAGGTGCTGCCCTCGCCGCGGGGAGTGGCACGGTCGTCCGCGAGCCCGAGCTCGTCGCGGGGCTCGGCGGTGTCGCAACCGGTCGGTGCAATCACTAGCAGCGAGGTCAGCGTGAGTGCGCCACGGAGCGTGCGGGGGGCGGGTTGGTCGTGGGCGTATGGGCGCGACCACGGGTTCTCCGATGGGCTCCTCGTCGACGCCGACACAACGGACCCACGCACCGCCCGAAAATGAGAAGCGGCCGACCTCGACCGCACGTGTCGCGAGGGGCGGGGCGAGCTCTGGAACAGCCTTCATGGATTCGCGCGTCCGCTCTTGGGGCCTCCTCGCTCGTCGAAGGATTGGAATCGAGACGACGGGGCCGGTCCAAGGGGCGGATGACGAGTTTCGTTCGTGCCGTGCTGGCGCTCGTGGTCGGGGTGGGGACCGCATGCGGGGTGGGCGGCCCACCGGAGGTCGGGTCCAGCGACTCGACATCGTCGGGGGCGACCACGGGCGCCAGCCACAGCCTGGAGACCGGCAGCGCGGACGAGACGGGCGTCGCTGCCTGCGATGACCCCGTGGCGGCCGTGCCCATGATCTTCGCGAACCGCTGCGCGGACGCAGGCTGCCATGGCGCCGACGCTGCGGCGAACCTCGACCTGGTCGGTGAGGGGTGGGTGGAGCGTCTCGTCGGGCAGTCGTCGTCTCTGTGTGATGGGTGGGTCCGGGTGATCCCAGGCGATCCGCAGGCCTCTATGCTCGTCGACAAGCTCGTGGCCCCGGCCAGCTGCGGAGACTCCATGCCCGTGGGTGGCCCGCTGCCACCCGCCGAGATCGCGTGCATCGAGCAGTGGATCAACGGCCTCGAGCCGGTCAGCTGCGACACCTGTGGTGGAACGGCGTGCCTGGAGCTCGGGACCGATCCGAACCATTGTGGAGCCTGCAACGCACCATGTCCGACGGGGATCCCCTGCCTCGATTCAGCCTGTGCGTGCCCCGAGGGGACGGTGCACTGCGGTGACGCCTGCGTCGATACTCTGGCCAATGCGGAGCACTGCGGGGGCTGTCAAATCCCTTGCGACGGCGGCCTGGTGTGCCTGGCGGGGGCATGTGTGGACGGCTGTGGTGCACTCACCGACTGCAGCGGCGGATGTGTCAACACCGACACCGACCCGCTGCACTGCGGCGGATGCGACAGCCCGTGCCCGGCCGGGGGCGAGTGTGCGGGGGCCACGTGCGGCTGCCCCGGCCCGGCGGTGACCTACGGTGCCGACATCGAGCCGTTGTTCGTGGCCGACTGCACCTCGATGGGGTGCCATGGATTCCCCATGCCGCACGAAGGGCTCGATCTCAGACGAGGAGCTGGCTACGCCGACCTGGTCGGTGTTGGGGCCGACCAGTGCGGGGAGCGATTGTTGGTGGCACCCGGTCAACCCGACGACAGCTATCTCATGCACAAGCTGATCGGCAGCGACATGTGCCAAGGCAATAGGATGCCCAAGGGCGAGGGGCCCTACGGGCCCGAGCAGCTCGCACTCGTCGCATCGTGGATCTGCCAGGGCGCGCCGGAGTAGGTCGCGCCCCGTATCGGGCCCTGCCTCGGCACAGCTGACGAGGGCTCTCGCTACGTCGGGGCCTACGCTGCGGGCGGCTCGGTCGAGCTGTCGTTGTCGCTGCCGCCCTTGCCCAGCAGGTACCACAGCGTTCCCGCGAGGATCAGCCCGATCATCTTCCCCGCCGGGAACAGGAAGATGATCACCGCGTTGAGGATGGCAAAGGCAATGCCGGCCGTACTTCCCCAGGACTGGCTGAGCTTGTAGGCAGTGAAGAGCGTGAGTGCGATGGCGCCGTAGAGCACGGGGCACACGCTACACCGGACGACGGTCTACGGGGCCAATTGATGCCGGACGGCGTTGGCGTGACCGCGGAGCATCGGCGCACGGGTCGGACGTCTCGGGTTTCACCGAGCTCGCGGCGCGAACGCACAAGGTGGCCACCGTCGGCGCGTGGCCGCGGACCGGTGTCAACCGCTGTAGCGCTTGCGGTCGCCCCGGTACGGGGTGGTCGGGATGTTGCGGATGCGATCGGCGACTTGGTCGAGGATGAGCGCCAGCACGTCGCGCAGTGAGACCACGTGCTGGGGAACGTCATTGTCGTCGACGATGGGCATGTGGCGAAACCCGCCCACATACATCGCATTCATCAGGTAGACCAGCTCGTCACCTCGCCGCAGCGACTCTGGTCGCGCCGTCATCAGCTCGGTCACCGACTGGTCGCGATAGTCGTCGACCTTGCCCAGCACCTTCATCAGGAGGTCGCGCTCGGTGAGGATGCCCGCCAGCTTGCCCTCTTGGGTGATCACGACGGCGCCGACGTGGTGGTGCTGCATCATCGCGATGGCGTCACCGATCGTGGCTGAGACATCGAGGGTGAGCGCAGGGTGGCGGCACAGCTCGGCGATGTCTCGCTCGATGATGTCGGGTAGCACCGCCTCGTTCTTTGCCGCGCGCTCATCCATTACCGCGAGTTCTTGGTCTACCTGGTCGCTCATCGTGCTGTCCTCCTACCGCCGGACGTTCCAGCCTACTACGGCCAGACCCGGCGCCGTGGGGCACGAGCCCGCACGCCGTTCGGTCGCCGTCGTGTGGTCCTGGTCGGGAGCGCCATGCCGTTCGCCGCGGCCGCAGTCGACCTGGGCGGGCGGTGGAGCCGGGGCGAGCACTCGTGCACGACACCAACCCCGCGATGTGGCGAGCCACGGGTGCACCGAAGGCAGCGCGGGGTCTCGTGGCGCGCTATCGTCCTGCGGTGCACTGGCGCGCGGTCCTGCTCGTCTCGTTGTCGTGGGGCTGTGGCGACACCTCACCCGCGGCAGACCCGATACCCGCGCGGGCAAAGGACTCGCCGCTGGAGTACGTGCGGGAGCTGTCGACGAAGGCCGCCGCCGAGATCACGGAGACCGTGGCCTGGGACCATGTGCTGCGTGCCCACGGATTGCGGATGCTGGCGCGGCTGGGTGAGCCGAGGGCGGACCAACCTGGGCCGGATGGCGACGAGGATGACCGCTATCGAAGGCCCGTCGCAGCGCTGCTGGAGCTGAACGTCGAGGCCGAGTCCAAGGCGCTGGCCCAGGAGTTCATCGCGCAGTGGACCCCGCACCCGGGCTGCGGAGTCCAGCTGCTGGCCGAGCCCTTGTTCACCACGCCCGCACCGCTGCTCGCCCGGCTCGATGCGGGGTATCGGCAGACGGCTCGGGTGCTCGACCAAGCGCACCACGTCGAGCTGCGCTGTGGAACCGCCACGCACTACTCGGTGGCGGTGCAGGACGACGGCACGGTGGTGATGTTGCTCGAACGCTCGGGCTAGCCTCGACTTTTGGCGGTTTTCCACGCGCCATGACACCGCCCCCGACCGCTGCGGCAGTGTGTTCGCTCCTCGACGTATGACCCGATGCGCCTTCGAAGCGCAGCCTCGCCAGGGAGCTGCCGCTGACGGCGTTGTGGCGCGTGGAAAACCGCCAAAGTCGAGGCTAGGGGGCAGC
>JAHZJA010000086.1 GCA_022601155.1 Deltaproteobacteria bacterium
GGATGACCACGCGTCGCAGCCAACCGGGGACCCGGGTATTGGACGGCGCGGGCACGATCTCGCGCTCGGTCGCGGCGCGGACGAGGTCGTTGGCGTCCTTGCCCTCGAAGGGGCGTCGTCCATACAGGCCCTCGTGGAGCGCAACGCAATAGCTGAACTGATCGCTGGCGGGATCGGGCGCCTCGCCGAAGTGTTGCTCGGGCGCCATATAGGCCGGGGTGCCGAGCACGAACCCGGTGCGGGTCAGCACGTCGACCCCCGAGTGCATCCCGGAGATCGAGGCGGACATGGAGGCCGACATCGAAGCGGACATCGATCCAGACATCGAAGCCGACGGCAGCGCGTGGTCGGCGATGTCGGAGACCGACAGCGGGTCGTCCTCGTCCCAGGCGGCGCGGGCGAGACCGAAGTCCATCACCCGCGCACGGCCCTCCTTGTCGATCATCACGTTCTCGGGCTTGAAGTCGCGGTGCACCAGTCCGGCGGCGTGTGCCGCCCGTACTCCACGACCCGCGGCGATGAACGTGTCGAGGACGGTCGACCAGTCTCGCGATTCGCTCTTGAGCCACTTGCCCAGCGTGCAGCCATCGACGTGCTCCACGGCCACGAACACCTGGCCGTTGATGGTCCCCACGTCGTAGACGGGCAGCACATTGGGGTGCGACAGCCGGGCCATCGCCTTGGCCTCGCGCAGCAGTCGAGCCTGCGCCGCGCCACGGTCGACCGAGCGCGCTCCGGGGCGCAGCACCTTGAGCGCGATGCCGCGGTCGAGCTCGGGATCGTAGGCGAGGTAGACCACGCCCATGCCCCCGCTGCCGAGCTTGCGGACGACCACGTAGCGGCCAAACATCGCGCCCTCGGACAGCTCGGGCGCCGAGTCGTCGGGCATCACCTGTGCGGTCGGATCGGTGCGCGTCTCCGAGCTCGGTGGCTCCACCACGCGCGTGACTTGATCGGATACTCGGCCCACCATGCCCCTGCCGCGAACATGGTACCCGAGGGCGTTGTCGCGCGGCGTCGGACCGATCTCTCGCGCATCGCTATCGGCTCGATCGGCGGCCGACATGGTGAGCATGCCCGCCCGTTGGTCCGCTCCAGTGGCCGCGGCGATCGATGGCCTGACGTGGGGCCTATGTAGGTTCGCTCGGTGAGGACGACGGCGGCGCCAGGACGCCGTGGCTCACTCCGACAGCGCCTTCACCGCTTCGCGCTTGTTGCCGAAGTACACCTTGACCCCCTCCTTTTGCATGAACTGCCGGATGGTCTTGCCATCGAGCAGCAACGCGCGGCGGGCCAGGCGACCGAGGTCTTCCAGCAACGGTTCGACGGTGGTGCCCAGCCCCTCGAGGTCGCCCGACAGCGTGCGCAGGTTGGCCATCGCGACCGTGGCGTCGTCGATGATCGTCCCCAGCTTCTTGGCTCGGTCGTCGTCGACGATCTCGGCCAGGGCTTCGAGCTTGGTCAGGGCCGACTCGCTGCGGTCGAGCAGCTGAGGCAGGCGCTCGTCGAGGGTCGCGCTCATGCTGTCGGCACGCGCCAGCACCCGCGAAAACCGAGGGTCTTCGACGAGCTTGCGCGTTCCCTTCACGATGGCCCGCAGATCGCTCTCGTTGTCGGACACGATGCGGCGCGCGGTCGCGCTGGTCACCTGGATGTCCTCGACCAGGGTGTCGATCTGCGCGCGCGTGATGATGGGCGGCGTGCCGCTGCGACCGGTGGCGTCGTCGAGCAGCTCGGCCAGTCGCTCGGCCAGGGGCCCCAGCACGCCCGCGATGGAATCCTCGCCGCCGAGCAAGGGCTGCAGAGCGTTGAGGACCTCGTCGACCTCGAAGTGGGTCTCGACGTTGGTGATCACGCCGCCGGAGTCGAGCACGGGGCTGTCGCGCAGGCCCGGCTCGAGCTGGAGGTACTTCTCGCCGAGCAGGCTCTTGGCGCGCACGATGGCGGTGGCGTCGGTGTGAAGGGCGATCTCCTCGTCGACCATCAAGTTCAAGACGGCGATGTCGTGGTCGACCTCGATCGACGCGATGCGCCCCACCTCGACGCCTGCGATCTTGACGGCATTGTTGGCGACCAAGCCGGCCGCGTGCTCCAGGCGAACCTCATAGGCAACGCCGCCGCGGCCACCGATCGCCCCGATGGTCTGGGCCAGCCACAGCAGCAGGCCCAGCGTGCCGAGGACGAAGATGCCCAGCCCGATGTGGGTTCGATTCATGTCAGACGACCTGGATGGGGCCTTCGGTAGCCCGGTCGAAGAATTGGCGGAGGGCGGGGTGGCAGTCGTGCTCGAGCTCGGCCTTGGGACCGTAGGCGACCAGCTTGCCTCCCGCGAGCATGCCGATGGTGTCGGCGATGGTGCGGGCCTCCGCGGTGTCGTGGGAGATGACGATGAACGAGATGCCCAGGGTGCGGTGCATCTCCATGATGAGCTCGTCGAGGGTGGCGGACATCACGGGGTCGAGGCCCGAGCTGGGCTCGTCGCACAGCACGATCTCGGGCTCGAGCGCGATGGCTCGGGCAAACGCGACGCGCTTGCGCATGCCTCCCGAGAGCTCCGACGGCATCTTGGTCTGGACTCCGGGCAAGCCCACCCGCGCCAGCTTGTCGGCGACCTTGGCCTCGATCTCGGCCTCCCGCATCTTGGTGTGCATGCGCATCGGGAAGGCGACGTTGTCGGCCACGCTCATGTCGTCGAACAGGGCGCCGTCTTGGAACAGCATCCCGAACTTGCGACGCACCTGGAACAGGGTGCGGCGGTCCTTGCCGCGGCGCTCGTCGAGGGCGGCGATGTCTTGGTCACCCACGAACACGCGGCCGGAGTCGGGGCGCAGCAAGCCCACCAAGATGCGCAGCAGGACGGACTTGCCCGTGCCCGAGGGACCCAGCAGCACCGTGATCGAGCCCTTCTTGACGGTGAGGCTGATGTCGTCGAGGACCTTGTGCGCGCCGAAGGCCTTGCTGACGTGCTCGAGCACGATGCAATCGTCGGGGCCGGGCACGGGCGAGGACCATACCGCAACGATGCACGACCGGGATGGCAAAGGCGCAACCGGTCGTGGCGGCGCGGCCGTGCAGCGCCGCGGGGGCCTGGTATCGCGGCCGGCCGATCGGTGCGGTCGTCACCGCCAGCAGGCTCATCGACGGCGTCGGAAGACGGGCCGGATGCGACGACAGGCGATGAGCACCATCAGCCACCACCCGGCCGGGGTCCCCCCAGTCTGCGACGTGGCCCGGCACGCACACCCGCGGTCGGCGGCGTCGACGGCCCCGGGGGTGCCGCTGGTGCTCGCTCCGGGGGCAGGGGATCCGGTGGTGGTGTCCGGATCGGAGGGCGGCGGAGCCGAGCCCGTGGTGCCGCTGGTCGTGTCGGGGGGCTCGCCGGTCTCGTCGGCTCCCGAAGACGAGCTGCCGCCGACCCCCGAGCCATCGAGGCAGATCTCGCCAGCCGAGCTCCGGTGGCCGCCGTAGTCCTCCACCATCACCTCGAAGCACACGGAGACCGACTCGGGGAGGCGAACGGTCACGGTGTCACCAACCCCCGCGATGAAATCCCCTGCCACCTCCTCGACCCCGGCGATGGCGTAGACGCCGACGGGCTCGGCCAACCCGTTGACCTGCACCTCGTACTCGAGCAACGGCTGGTCGGGAAAGCAGTCGCCGTCGAGCACTTCGAGCTCGGAGAGCACGGTGAGTCCGCTGGGATTGGGAATCGCGGGGTCGAACCCATCGCCGGTCGTGAACGGGACCGCAGTCTCGCCGAGGGCCCACGTGTAGCTGGTCTGGGGATCGAGTGCGACGGTGGGGTGCGCCCACGCCAACCCCCGCTCGTGGCTGGTGTTGAGCTCCACGTTGACCACCAATGGAACGAGGGCTCCACTGGCATCGGTCAGCGTGATCTGGTCGGCCATGTCGCCGGGCGCGTCGACCACGGCCAAGAAGGCACCATCGCGGGGGATGTCCGTGGCTCCCGCGGGCGGAACGAGGACCTCGACACCAAACTCGAGCGGCTCGCATGCCTGGGAGGGACGGGCGAGCAGGCCCGCGATGCCAGCGGTCAACGCGATCGAGGTCGAGCTCAACCACCAACATCGAGAAGAAGCCATGCCGCGACGATAGCCCAGGGCTGGATCGACGTGCACGGGTTCAGAGCGGGTTTTCGGTCGGCTCCCAGCGCTCCATGGCGTCGGCGCACTGGGTCTCGTAGCGCTCGGCGCGACCAAACGTTATGCCCCCCAACACACTTTCGAACGCCAGCAGATCCGACGTGCACGCCGACAGCTGCGGGGGTGCGGTCGACAGGGGAGCGACGCAGTGCGTGCGCACTTGGTTGGCCCAGCGCGTGCATTCGCGACCCATGGGCACGGGCTCGGCATCGCGATCGGTCGCGGACGCCGACAGCCCTTGCAGGTACCGGGTGCACAGCGGCTCGCGCGGGCCCGCCGAGCGACGACCGTGCGCGGGTGCCTTGCCCACCGATTCATCCCCGTACAGCGACATCACGCGTGTGATCTCGGTGTGGCAGCGCGCGCTGAGAAGGCGGCCCTCCACCATGGCGGTGCAGTGGTCGCTCACCTCGGCCAGGTACGCGCCACAAGGGTCGGCGATGGGATCGGGAGCCGGAGGACTTGGGGCGGCGGGCTCGTCTCGGTTCGCCCGCGTGCGCGCGCTGACCCAGTCGCCAAAGCACCCCGCGATCGTCAGTCCGATGATCGCGAGGGTGCAGGCGCGGTGCGGCGTGTTGCGGTGCTTCACCATCGCGCGGCCAGTCTACGCCGCGCGGGGCGGGCTCACCACGCGCCAGGCTCGCCCGGGTCGGCCACGTCGGCGCCGAGGGCCTCGGCGGTGGCTTGGAGCGCTTCCAGAGGGTCACCGACCGTCTTGACGCCCACGCTCGCCAGCAGCTGTTCGCTGTCGACCGGTCGCTCGACCAGCGCGCCCGACACGGTCAGGGCGTCCATCGCCAGCGTGCCTTCGATGTTGCCGAGGTTCATCGTCATCATCACGGGAATGCAGCCATCGTCGGGCCCGGGGGCGGTCCCCGGCGGGCAGGAGATCGGCGACTCGTCTCCCCCTTCCCCGCCGCCGTTGCCCAGCGCGAGCACGCAGCCATCGACGGGCCCCGGCTCGGTTCCGGGCGGGCACACCAGGCCCCAGCCGCCCGCGGCGTTGGGGACCAGCCTCACCGTGTGGATCGCGGGCACGCAGTCGTCGGTGGGGCCGACGACGCTGCCGGGAGGACACCAGTCGTTGGGGTTGAGGTCGGGACCATCCGGTCGCTGCTGCAGGCGGGCGACGCAGCGGCCTCGCTGGTCGGGCTGGGTTCCGGGCGGACAGTCTGCCGCGTAGGAGACCATGCCGCCGCTGCTGTCGGAGCCGCCGGGCAGCTGCTCGCAGACTCGGACGAGGATCGTCTCGCACAGATGCACGGTGCGCTTGAAACAGGTCGCGCGGGCGTCGGCGTCGCTCTCGTCGTAGCAATCGAGGAACGCGTTGCCCTCGCCGTAGCAATATTCTTGGCGCGCGAGCTCGCAGCTCTCGTACTCCGTGGCCATCGCGGTCGGCACGGTGGTGAAGGTGGAGGCCAGCAGGGCGCAGGGGAGGGTACCGAGCAACAGGACGTGCTTGAGCATGAGTCTTTTCCCGACGCGGCCGAGCCCACCGTGGACCCGTGGGTCGCGTTCGATCCCACAAGTCCGGTTGGTCCCCGCTTGGATTGCGGCGAAATGAAAAGTTCGCACGGCCCGCGCGGGGCGGCTACGATCGCCACTGGTGGATGCCGACTACGCCCTGCTCGACGCCTGGCAAGCCGGGGATCGCGAGGCCGGCGATCGGCTGCTGCGGCGCCACGTGGACGCCCTTCATCGGTTCTTTCGCAACAAGGTGGGTGACGAGGTCGACGAGCTGGTGCAGCGCAGCTTCTTGGCGCTGGTGCGAGCCAAGGACGAGTTCCGGCGCGAGTCGAGCTTCCGAACCTTCGTGTTCACGGTCGCCCGACGGCAGCTGTTTCGGTTCTTCGAACGTCGTCGACGAGGCGAGCGCATGGACGTGCTGGGCTCGGCTTCGGTGGTCGATCTCGGGGCGTCGCCCAGCGGGCTGGCGGCCGAGCGCGAAGAGGAGCGGCTGGTGCTATTGGCGCTGCGACGCATTCCGCTCGATCTCCAGATCGCGATCGAGCTGCACTACTGGGAGGGGCTCACCACGCTCGAGCTCGCGCAGGCGCTGGGGATTCCGCAGGGGACGGCCAAGAGCCGACTCCGACGAGCGCGCGAGGCCCTCGAGGGCGTGTTGCCCGAGGTGGCTCGATCCAAGGCGCACCTCCGAGCGACGCTGTCCGAGCTCGACGGGTGGGCACGGTCGGTGCGACGCCTCGTCGAGCGCGAGGCCGTCTAGCGGTTCGCCTCCCTAGGGCACGAGGTACAGCCCCATCAGGCACATCTCGTTGTTGGTGCCCCAGCCGGGGGTGACCGGCTCGGTCACCGAGGTCGTGTCGAAGTTGCACGTCACCCGCAGCACGTCGTCGAGGGTGAGGGTACGGGGCTGCTCGTAGAAGTACTGGAGCTGCCAGTTGAAGTCCCAGTGCTGCACGTCGGCGGCGCACTCGGGGCCGCCGGGGCCGTCGATCTCCATGCTCATCGCGCGGCCGAACTCGTGCATGTGGGGGAACACGCCGAACAGGTCGACGGAGTCGAGGCCCGATCCGCCGAGCAGGTCGCTGACGGGAAGCTCCCAGGTGTAGTCCACCGAAGGCTCGCCCGGCGGAAGCTCGATGGGCGCACCACCGAAGATCGAGTCGAGGAACGGGTCGGGCAGGAGCATCACGCCCTCGCGGTCGACGGAGTCCTCCAAGCGCAGCAGCACGTCGGTCTGATCGGTCTGTCCGCGCGACTCGGGATCGACCAGGTTGTAGTGCACCTGGATCACCAACTGCTCTTGTGCCGAGATGCGAAGCCCGGTGCCCTCGGGGAACTCCACGATGCCCTGACCCGGCGCCCACGCGACGGGGATGCCGCTGATGTCGACACCATTGCCCGCCTCGCCGAAGCAGGGCCAACCCTCGCGGTCGGGGGACTGCGCGTCGAGGTCCGCCATCACGTCGGCGTTGGTCTGTCCGCCGCCGACCGGCTCGGTGGGATCGACCGGCATCACCAACACGTGGTGGACGATCGCTGCGTTCCCCGGGGCGACATCGTAGCCGGTGAGGAACTGGTCGGACGGCAGCTGGGGGTCGACCAGGAAGCAGCGATACTCGTCGAACTCGGCCAGCTCCCCGCCTTGGATCTCGGGCAAGAAGTTCGGGGTGCCGACGGCGGTGGCGTCCTCGAGGGTCTCGGGCGGGGGAAGGCTCAGGTCGTCGCGGGGCTCACCTTCGGGCGAGCCGTCGGCGTCCCAGGCGACGATCGTGTCGACCAGCGGTTGGGGGAGCCACCGCGAGTCGTGAAAGTCGCCACAGGTACCGTCGTCGGTCACCAGCCACGGCGGCATGCTGCGGCTCTGCACGGCGGCCGCGATCGCGGTCGACCACATCTCGGCCTGCTCGTAGCTATCTAGGGCAAAGGGACCGATGCCTCCGTCGCGATGGCAGGTCACGCAGCTGTCGTAGAGGATGGGCGCGACGTCGTCCCAAAACGTGACCGCGGGAGGAGCGGCGGTGGTCCCGGTCTCGTCGGCCATGCCCGCGGTGGAATCGGCCCCCGTGGCCTGTCCGCCGGTGTCGCTGCCTGCCGTGCCGCTGGTGTCGTTGGCCCCGCTTCCGCCGTCGTCGCCACAGGCTTGGGCGGTGACGCCAGTCAGCAGGCAGAGCATCCAGGTGGTCGCGCGGAGAGGATTGCGTCGCATGGTCATCGTCCCGGGGGGCTAAGGCGAAAGAAGACACCGTCGTCGGACCGGCATCGAACGGCGCTTGGAACACACCGGAGCCCAAAAAGTGTCACCGCTTCGCGAATCGTTGTTGCTCGGTGATCGGAGGCACGAAACGAGGGCGAATCCCGACGGCCAGCATGGGAGCCCGCGCACATGATTAAAGTCGCCGATCGTTGCTTGACATCGTAGTGGCTGGCGTCTAAGCCCACAACGAACGCTTCGAAGAAGTGAGGCACGCAATGGGATCGCCAAACATGCACATTGAACTCAGCGGGCACGAGATCGCCCGCACCGCATGTTGATGGTCGTCCGGCGCGTGCTTCCTTAGCGTTTTCATCGCCGCAACCGCCGTAGGCTCGAGGTCTTCACCTCGGCTCGCAGCACCCGCCGGACCGACCAAGGGTTGCGTCCCTCCACCCCACGGAGGGCACGACAACCGGGCGGCCTCGTCGAGCGCGTTTCGTCGCTCGAACCGAGGCCGCAGACGACCCTCGCGGTCGTTGGCCCCGTGGCACGGGACTCGACTTTGCGCTCGCGCGCGAGTCGGTCTGGTTTGCCATGGCCCAACGCAACCGCGCGGCTCGACCTTCGTCGTCGCGGGATGTCTGGGGGCGAAACGGGTCCCTCGTTCGCATCATGGCCCAGCATCCGGGATGTCCTGCGACGACGACGGTCGAGCACGAAAAACGAGTGAGCACGACCAGACCACCGACGGTGCCGGGTACCACTGGCGCGCACAGGTTCCGACACGGTCCGGCGCTCGCCTCATTGCGGGCTCCCTCGTTGCGACGCTCCACCACACTCCAGGTCGACACATGGGTCGTCCCGACCACGTGGATGCGCTGCATCACAATCACCTGTTCGTGAATGAGCCGATCACGTCGCCGCGTGTGTCACCATGCGAGATGATGAGGCCGCTTCCGCGAGGATGGGTCGCGCTGGCGGCGACGGTTGGATGGCTCGCCAGCCGTGGGCCGGTCCATGCGGCACCTGCGGACCCCGATGACGCGGGCGCTTCTGCCCCCGACGGACAGACGGATGATGCCGCCGATGCGGATCCGTCTGCACCGCAGCCGCCCGCGTCCGTCGGCCCGCCGATCGATGACGGCCGGCCGCACACCGTCGACCCCACGGCGACGCCGACGGTCGCGATCTCCGATGCGCTCGCGCTCGAGGTGGGCGCGACCTGTCTCGAGCACGACCGCTTGTCCGAGCAAGTGGTCACGTGGCTCGGCCGCGACGATCTCGATCCTCGCCTCACGGTGGTGGTGGAGGGTGACGACCGCGAGGCTCGGACCCTTCGCTTCACGCTTCGCGATCGCGGCACGGTCATCGCCGAGCGGGACTTCCCCCAGGGCCCGTCTCGATGCGACGACCTGCACTCGGTGGTGGCGCTGGCCATCGCCTTGGCGATCGATGCCACCGTGCTCGAGTCGGTGGGGGTGTCGCAGCCGGTCGCCCCGACGCCCGAGCCGATCGACGTGAAGCCGCTGCCGCCCGATCCACCCGCGGAGGTCCAACCCAGGGTGGAGCCGGTCGTCCCGCCCGACGACGGTTTGGATCTCACCCCGCCCAAGCCCAACTGGCACCTCCGCGCCCATGGTCGTGCGTTGCTCACGCTCGGCGCGCCCCCCACCGTTGGGGGTGGCGGCCAGCTCGGACTGGAGCTGAGCTGGCGCAACCGCGTCGATCTTCAGCTCGGCGCCCTGGCTAGCTCGGCGGGGTCCCAAAGTGTCGCCGACGGCAGCCTGAACGTCACCCTGGCCGCGGGGCGCGCTGATTTGTGTTGGGGTCCCCAATTGGGACTGTTTCGACCTCGGGTTTGTGGCGGTGTTGTCGCCGGCACGGCGGTCGGGGAGTCGCAGGGATTCGCCCGCGATTTCCGCATCGCCGTACCTTGGCTTGCAGGGGCCGTAGCTGCCGATCTTCGCGTTCGGCTGGCGCCGCGGCTTCGGCTGTCGTTTGGTCTCGATGGGCTCGTGACGGTGCTGCAACCCGTATTCGATGTGCGTGAGGAATTGGGGGTGCGTCAGCTCCGTGACCTCCCACGCTTCGGAGCGGCCCTTGGAGTGGGTCTGGTCGTCGTTTTGAAGTGAAGGACGAAGATGGCCGGGACCATGAAAACGGTGAGAAGCTCGAAGCGCGAAGCGGTGACGGGCGAACACCTTGATGCGGAAGCGCTCTATCGAGCGCATGCCGACTTTGTCGCGCGATTTCTATTGCGCCTGGGTGCCAATGGACAAGACGTCCCCGACCTACTTCAAGAGGTGTTCCTCGTCGCTCATCGGCGAGGTGGTTTCACCCCGGACCGCGCCAAGCCCACCACCTGGCTGGCCGAAATCTCCTTTCGCGTCTTCTCCGACCGCCGCAAGAAATCCCGTCGCAAGCTCGAGGACTCCGACACAGAATCCGTCACCTTGGCTCCGTCCAACGTCAGCTCGCCAAGCGAGCGAACGGAGAAGCGCCAAGCTCTCGCACGGGTCCAGTCGGCCCTCGACTCACTCACCCCCGAAAAACGTGCCGTGTTCATCTTGTACGAGCTCGAAGGGGAAAGCTGCGATTCCATCGCCCAGGGACTCGGAATCCCCGTGGGCACCGTCTACTCTCGTCTCCACTCGGCTCGCCGCGACTTCGCACGAGCACACGATCGCCTCGTCGACGAATCTCCTTCGTCGCGGGGCGTCGGGTCGAGCGCCGTTGCAGGAGCACGCGCATGACTAGCGATCCCACTCGACTTCTCGAAGACCCCTCCGTCGTTGCGTCCATGCGCGGCGATCTGCTGTCCGCTGCAGAGGTTCACGTGCATGGTCTCGACGTTGCGTCGGGCCTGGCACAGCTGCAGGCCGCGACCGCGACGACTGCGGTCGCGACCGGAGCTGGGATGTCGGCGGCGACCAAAATCGCCGTTGGCCTGGCCGTGACCGTTGGTGCTGTCGCCCTGTGGGCCGGCCTTCGCGAGCCTGCACCCTCGGTGGCCAGCACTACATCCGCGACGATCTCGGCCCCGATCTCGGCTCCCGTGGTGGGCTCTGCGGTGAAGGCAACCCCCACCGAGGTGGCTGCCACCGAGATCCCGCCTGCGGCCGTGCCCGAGCCTCCCGCTGTGGCCGTCACGCCCGTTGTGGAGGAGCCGGAGGCCGTCGTCGCGAAGGAGCCGGTCGCCGTAGGCGAGCCGTCCGATGCTGCGGCCGAGGAGCCCGCCACCCGTAAGGCGAGCCGTGCAGTGCGGCCCGCCTCGCCGTCTTCGTTCGTCGACGAGGCCAAATTGGTGGCGAAAGCGCGTGCTCAGCTGACCAACAGCCCCGCAAAGGCGCTGGAGCTGGCCAAGGAAGCCGAACGGACGTTCCCGCGGGGCCATCTCGTCGAGGAGCGCCGCGCAATCGCGATTCGAGCCCTGGTCGCTTTGGGCCGCCATGACGAGGCCCGACGTCGCGCCAAGCCCTTCCTCGCCCGATATGGGCGCGGTGCGCATGCGGCTGCGGTTCGCCGAGCCCTCGGCGACGCGGGGTAGTCGCACTCCAACGTCTCGCCGCGAGGAACGTGGGTGCGCGCGCCGGTGTCGCGTAAGTCACGTTTGTTCACTCGCTCCTACCGCACGACCGCGTTATGGTTGATGCGAGGGATGGTGGTCGATTTGCGTCACGGCGCGTGGGCGATCGGCGCAGCACTGCTCGCGGTAGCGGGTTGTGAGGCGCACGGGATCGTGGCGTCGAACGTGAGCGCGGGCTACATGCCCGACTCCGAAGGCAGTGAAGGCGGGGCTGGAACCACGATGGGCACGGGTGGCGCTGCGCCCGGTACCACCGGTGACGCACCCGGCATCAGCACCACGGGTGACGATGACCCGGGCGGCAGTACCTCGAGCAACACCCTGTTCGATGTCGGTCACGGCGGCGGCAGCCCCATCTTCTGCGAAGCGCCCCACACCTTTAGCTGCGACGGTCAAGGCAACGACATCTGGAACGCCATCGGCGTGGGCTGTCCCGGCGGGGAGCTGATCGATGCCAGCTTCGACGGTCACCCGCATGCCGTCTACGTTCACGAGGGCGGGCTCGGTACCCACGGTGTCTTCAGCCCGCGTGAGGGCGAGCGCATGGTCATCCTCTCTACGGGGCGTGCGGCAGACATCCCACGCACCCATGAGGAGCTGGGCTGTAGCAACCCGGAGTTCTGCCCGAGCACCGCGTTCGACAACGGCCCCGCGATGTACTCGCTGCCGTTGCCCATCGACGTGCGCAAGGTCGACGACGTGATGACCTGCGACCGCGATCCCACGCTCGTGGGTGAGGGCGACTGCTCCAATACGCTCGAGGACGAGTGGATGAGCGGAACGGGTGCCCACGACTACGCCGAGATGCGCATGAGGTTGAAGGTGCCGGAGAAGGCCGACGCGTTCATCTATCAGTTCGCGTTCTTCTCCGCCGAGTACCCGGCGTGGGCCAACCACGACTCGCAGTGGAACGACATGTACATCGCATGGCTGGAGTCGGAGAAGTGGACGGGCAACATCTCGTTCGATCAGCTGGGGAACCCCATCTCGATCAACGGCGTGTTCCTCGACTTCTTCGACGCGCCCTCTCCGAGCTGCGAAGCGACGTCGTGCGAGTCGCCCGAGCTCGAGGGCTTTGCGATGGAGGGCCACGCGGGGACGCGATGGCTCGAGACCGTCGCGCCCGTGGAGCCCGGTGAAGAGATCGAGGTCGTGTTCTCGATCTTCGACATGAGCGACGCGTCGTACGACACCATCGTGTTGCTCGACAATGTGCACTGGGGCTGCACCGACCTGCCCCCGGTCACCGCACCGCAGGGCTGATCGTCTCCGCCTTGCCAGGGGCACAGGCTCGATGGCGCGGTCGGCTCGGGCGTGCCGGGTGGAACCAAAACGGGCGTGCGTCGGCTTGTTCGACGCACGATGGAAATACTTCGAGACTCCAACGCTTCGTTCGAGGTCTGGCTCGCGCAGGATGTTCGCCGTCCGCGGGTGCTGTTGCAGCTGAGGGAGGATCCCGAGGTGCGGGCGCTGGCGGAGCGCTTGGCTCGCGACCTCGACAATCAAGCCGCGATGGCGCGGCTGGTGGAAGATGCGCTGTCTCGTTGCGTCCCTGTGGACACGCTGGCGGAGCGGTTTGCCGAGCTCGTCTACTACGGGTTGATCGTCGTGCGGGAACGTTCTCAGGACTTCTATCCGCTACCCGATCCCTACCGGCAACCGGCGACGGCATTGGTCGAGACGGCTGCCAACGAGTCGGAGCCGCTGGCGCCCGCCGCCACGCAAGCGGTCACACCCAGCGGTCCACCCACCGCCGAGGAGCTGGGTTTCACCAGCGACTCGATCACCGACCGGGCACGCGCTCGGGAACTGGCCGATGTCGTCGCCTACTACAGTCGCTCCGAGATCCGCGACGATGTACGAGACCGGGTGTGGGCCGACATTCGAGATGACCCCAACAAGCTCGCGACCATGATGTTCATGATCGGTGAAGCCGACACGCTGCCGACGCCGCAGGAGCTCCAGTCGATCGACGGCCTGGCCGACAAGGCCAAAGATGATGTTCGCGACGTCATCGAGGACGCGTTCAAGAAGATCGGCGGGAAACTTCGGGGGATTGGTCGCTGACGACGCAGCGCAAAATCCGCCATGCGATGTGGTCCAGGTCGGGCCCCACATGAAGGTGTGCTCGCCGTAGGACCATTCACAGGGGTGAGTACGGGGCGACCACGCGCACGCCGGGGCAACGGGCTCGCCGCGTTCGCGTTCGGAGTCGGCGCCGCCATCAGTGGCTGCGGGCAGGTCAGCGATGTCTCCGATCTCGCCGTGGAAGGCAATTCCAGCACGGACGTGGTGCTGACACCGGAGGACACCTCGACGACGGTCGATAGCCCCGAAATGATCTCCGGGAGCTCGAGCAGCGAAGACGGGACGTCAGGACCCGGCGACAACCGTCGTGGTACGGGCGGCTCCGACGACGGTTCATCGGGGTCCAAGCCAGGCGGCGGCACGGGGGCGTGCTGTCAGCCGCAGCCCACTCCGGGTTGCGAAGATCCCTTTGTCACCAGTTGCGTGTGTGCCGTCGATGACTATTGCTGCGAGGCGGAATGGGACGCGCTATGCGTGGACCTGTCCGAAGACCTCGAGTGTCAGGCTTGCGGAGAGAGCGGACCGCGGCCGACCGGGGATTGCTGCCTGGCTGAAGGCGAGGCCGGCTGCCTCGACGAGCCGGTCGCAACGTGCGTGTGTGACTCGGATCCTTTTTGCTGCGTGGTCGCGTGGGATGAAGTGTGCGTCGAGCAGGTCGACGCCCTGGGCTGCGGAACCTGTGCGCAGAACGCCGTCGCAGGATCGTGTTGTGCGCCCAACGGCACGCCCGGATGCGAGGATCCCGGCATCGAGCTGTGCGTCTGCGACCTCGATCCGTTCTGCTGCAGCGTGGAGTGGGACGAGCTGTGTGTCGACGTCAGCATCGACGCGGGCTGCGATTCTTGCATCCCGGGGACGGAGCCGGGCGGGACGTCCGGCGGGGGCGGGACAGCCGGAGACAGCGGCACGGCGATCGATCCTCCGGGTGGCTCGGGCAGCGACACGGGCTGGGCGTCGGGTACGGACACGGGCTGGGCGTCGGGTACGACCGGGCCTGCGTCCGGGACGACGTGGTGAGCCCCACGCCCCTTGCAGCCCACGGCTGCGGTCGGCCCTGGGCCGAGACCCCGACGGTGGGTTGAACGGCGGTTCGGAGCGCAGCCGCACGGTCACGCAGCCGGTCGGTGCACGGTGCCTTCGGAGCGTTTTTCGGCGGTGCTGGCTGCCACGGCAGCCCGTCCGTCGACGCTGCTGTGAGCGAGCATTTGGCTCCGTCCCCAATCGAAAAAAAAAGTCACCGCGGCGTGAAGGAATGGACATCCGGGGGCCATTGACTAAGCGAATCTCCTGATTCAACTGGGCTTGGAAAGGCTAAGCCTCTTCGGTCCCGATCCTGGGTAGGCATCCCATGGGTGACTCGTCATTCATAGCTCGACGAGTTGCTTCGGCTTTACGAGTCCCGCATCAAAACAAACTTCCGCAGGCCACACACCCAGCGGGATCGTGGGATGCCCTCCCGGATCGACTTTAGTGTTCCAAAAAGCTGCACGACAGCAGCTGGAAAACGACGATGATCGAAGGCCGTGTTCTGACGAACGCGGCCTTCTCCCTTTGGTTTCGCGGTTGGCTGTGGCGCCGGGCCATCCGTCGACCGCACGGGTGAACGTCCATGCACCACGGGGTCGCGGCTGGCTGTGGCGCGGGTGGTGGATCGACCGTCGGGTGATCGTCCACGCGCATGTGGCTCGCGCTTGGCTGTGGCCCCCGGGTCGTGGATCGACCGCACGGGTGAACCTCCATGCGCCATGTGTTCGTGGCTGGCTGTGGCGCCGGGTCGTGGATCGAACGTCGGGTGATCGTCCACGCGTAGCTCGCTCGCGCTTGGCTACCGCCCCGGGTGTTCCATCGCCTGCCGGGTGAACGTCCACATGCAGTAGCCGTCGTCGAGCGCTCGACACTTCTCCTCGAGCTGGAAGTCATCCTCGCCCGAGAGCTCGGCGGCGCGGGCCATCCACCCCGAGATCCCGGCACAGTGCGCTCGGCTCGGCTCCGGTACGCCCCGCACCTCGACGACATAGAGGTCGCGGTGCCGCTCGTGGATGATGATCTCCCCGGCGTCGAATTGGCTGCGCCAGGCGGTCGCCGCTCGCTCCACCAGGTGCCCCACGTTGCCGAATTTGAGCAACAGGCGGTGCACCGTGGTCAGGTTCTTCTCGCAGGAGAACCGGCCCATCTCGCGGCACAGCGCCCAGTCCCCCTTGCCGAGCACGCGGTCGGCGGTGGAGGACAGATCGATCAAGACCTCGTACGGATACCAGCGGGTCTCCAGCAGCCCGGAGGCCACCGCCTCACGCGTGGGCTCGCTGACCTCGGCGAGCACCTCGCCCCACGCCTGCGGCGACCGGGAGCGGATGAACTGCTCCCGTGCTCGCAAGACGTTGCCGCTGACACGCACGCGCCGATCTTGTCACAAGACCGGCGTTGGTTCACCCCACCGGACCGGGATCGACGTCGGTTTCGGGCGTGCCCGAGGGCTCGGGGGTCGGATGGGTGGTGGCCGCGCCCTCGCGTCGCACGAGCGTGGCCACGCACTCGATGTGGTGGGTGTGGGGGAACATGTCGACGGGCTGCACTGAAAGCAGGTCGAAACCCGGTTCGGCGTCCACCAACACCCGAAGGTCGCGGGCGAGGGTCTCCGGGTCGCACGAGACGTACACGACACGGGCCGGGCGATGGTCGAGCACGGCCTGGAGCGCGGAGGGCTGGCAGCCACTGCGCGGCGGATCGAGGATGATGGCGTCGACCGGGCCCTCGAGCGTACCGAGGATCTCCTCGCTCTTGCCCAGGCGCAGCTGCACGTTGGTGAGGCCCGCCGCGTTGACCTTGGCATCCTCGACAGCCGGCCCCGACTCTTCGATCGCGATCACGGTGCCGACGTGCGGCGACAGCAGCACGGCAAACGTCCCTACGCCTGCGTAGGCATCCACGACGACTCCGCTGGGTCCCGCGCCCACGCCCTCGCGGACCAGCCCAATGAGCTGCTCGGCCTGGGCGCGATTGACCTGGAAGAACGCGGCCGCCGACACCCGAAACGAGTGACCGCACAGCATCTCGTTGAGCGTGGGCTGTCCGCTGGGCGGCGCATCACTGGGCTCGGTGAGCCGGGGCTGGATCATCATCGAACCCGCCGGTCGCCCCGAGCGCACGTTGCACTGGGTGGCGGAGTGCAGCCGACCCTGGAGCTTGTCGAGCACCTCGTTGATGGCAGGCTCCATGATGTAGCAGTGCGGCACCTGCAAGAACTCGCGCCGATAGTGCCGAACGAAGCCGAGCTGGCCGTCCTCGACGGTGAAGCGCCCGTGGTTGCGGTAGTACCAGGGGTCCTCGGCGCCGATGACCTCGGCGACCGGAGCATCCTCGAATCCGCCGTGCTCCCGAAGGTGTCCGATCACCGTGTCGCGCTTGAGCGTCAGCTGGCGTGGGTAGGCCACATGCTGGAGCTGGCAGCCGCTGCACCGGCCGAACAGCGGGCAGCGGGGCTCCACGCGGTCGGGGGAGGGCTCGAGTACCTCCAGCACGTCCACCGCGATCCACTCTCGGCGATGCCGTCGGATCTGCACGCGGATGCGCTCGCCGGGGATCGTGCGCGAGGCGAAGACCGCCTTGTCTCCGAGCTGCCCGATGCCGTCCCCCTTGGGTGCGATGCCGGTGATCTGCACCTCGACCTCTTCGCCGACCTCCTGACCGGGAGGGGGTGGGGGCATCGGCGGTCCCTTCCGCCGTCCGCGACGTCGTCGTCCTCTACGCTCGGCCATCGCTAGTACCTCGACACGGGGGAGTTGCAGGAGCAGAGGGCCGCCAGTGGGGGCCGTGGTGAGACGCGAGGATGGAGTGCATCGGACATGAGCGATGGACACGGGTCCTAGTCATCCTGGTCGGTATCGCCGCCGGGATGCAGGGGGCTGTGAAAGTCGAGCGCAGACCAGCGGGTATCGTCCAGGTGAGCCAGATTGTCCACCAGCGGGAGCATTCCCTCGTCGTCCTCGCTGCCATCGACCGCCAGCGAGAGCCACTGGCGGCGGGCTTGCAGGTAGGCCTGGGCCATCGCGCGCCATCCCGGGTACGCACCCTGGAGACGTCGTGCCACGGGACGAATCTCATCCCAGCTGGTGTCGTCGTCGATCATCCCGGCCGCGGCGCCCAGCCGCGACACGAGGATGAACCGCACCAACGGCCACGCGTGCTCGGGCGACCGTGCCGCGCTCAGTTCCTGCTGGGTGCGCCGTAGCTCGAGCGGGCCGTACACCTCCCACCAGTGGGCGAGGACGCGCCGGGCCTCGGCGCCGGGCAGGTGGCCGTAGTCGCGGTCGATGGTGACCAGCAGGAACACGTTCTGCACCCAGCGGCGGTAGGGATCGGCCGCGTCCTGGGCGAGGCGGCTGTCGGGGCCGGACCGACGGCGGACCAACACCCACAGCCCCGTCGCGGCGGTGAGGCCCACGCCCAAGATGAGTGGCCAGTGCTCCACGATTGCCCTCGTGATTACCAAACCGTCGCCACGAAAAAAGATCGGGCGAGATTAAACCGCTGGGACCTAGGAGGAACGTGCGGCGGGACCCCGCAAGGGCGAGGCCCGCCCTCGGAGAGCTCCTCATGCACCATCTGTCGCCGTTGTTTCCCCGTCGTGTCGTCCGCACAGCCGCGCGCAGCGCGCTTGCTGCGTTGCCCCTGCTGTTCACCCTGATGGCCACGGGCTCGGGCGCGGGCTGTGGGCACCGCAAGCCGACCGCCGACCGTCTCATGGGCAGCACCTCCATCGGCAAGAACCGCTGTTCGGAGGTCGACCCGACCGACCGCCCGTTCGTGGTGGAGTGGGATGCCACCGACACCGCGATGTTCGAGTCGTTCGCCCAGCGTGACGTGATGTTCGTGCGTTACGAGGGCTGCGAGCTCGAGCTGCTCACCGCATGCACCGACGACGGGCTGGCCGGGCGCTACGGCGCCTACAACCCACCGATGTGGACCAGCGGCAGTATCGAGGGCTTCGAGGTTCGCGACGAGTACGACCTGTACGCCAAGCTCCCGCTGGGGGCCAGCTCGCTGTCGGGCAAGATCGCCAGCGGGGCCACGCTGTCGCTCGAGTACTTCATCAGTGGGATGGTCACCTCCACCCGTACCTCGATCGGCGAGCAAGACATCGCGGGCAATCCCCGCTGCTCTAGCGCCACCCACTTCGTGCAGGCCTACAACCTCGGGGCCTTCCAGCTCGATGCGACCGAGGGCAACGAGCAGCGCCTCTCCGCCACGCACATGGGGGCGGGCGGAGCCGGGGGGCACAGTCGCTCTGAAGCGCATCTCAAGCGAGGAGGCGACCTGGCTTCGTGCACGGCGCAGGAGGCCAAGGAGCTGACGCGGTGCCAGGTTCCGATTCGATTGGTGCTCCGCACGCTCGATGAGGGCGCCACCACCGAGCTCAGTGCCCCCGCGCCCACGGCCGTGGTCGAGGCCGGCCCGGACGGTGCAGCGGGCACCGCGAAGAACCTGGCCGGGCTGGTCGAGTCGGCGATGCGCAAGTCCGGAGCGGGTGACGGCGCCGGGTGCATCGCCGACCTCAACCGTGCCAAGAAAGTCGATGGGCGCAGCGACAAGCTGTACCCGCAGATCCGCGCGCAGTGTGAGATGCAGGCCGGCCAGTGTGCGGCCGGGATGAAGCGCTATCGCAAGTGGCAGAACAACAACGCCGGGACGGGCAACTTCAGCGCGAGCGACCGGGATGCCGCGGTGATCAACATGGCGGTGACCCACTGCAAGGGCAAGGGCATCCCGGACGTGGTGCGGGCGATTCGTCTATCCGAGGCCATCGAGACGGCGAAGCGGCGGCCCGATGCGCCTGCATGCGCGCGACAGGGCACCAAGTTGCTCCCGCTGGTGGGCAAGATGCCTACGCGTGATGCGACCGAGAAGGGCCGCAAGAGCATGGCCGCCGGGGCACTCAAGACCGCGGCCACGTGCGCCGACTCGCTGGGGCGCTGCAAGGACGCCAAGAAGCTCATCGCGGGCGCTATCAACAATAACGACGCGGTGCCGGCCAAGGATCGGAGCACCTGGATCACCGCCGAGCGCAAGAGGCTGGAGCGCTGCGGGGGGTAACCTGGTCGCGGTCGGTGACGCTCGTCGTATCACCAACCCACTCGTACCAGGATACCGACTATGAGCGTCACGCTTCCCACCCGCTGGCCGGCGCAACACCCCGACCGCATTCAGCTGTACTCCCTTGCGACCCCCAACGGCCAAAAGGCGGGGGTGGTGCTCGAGGAGCTGGGCCTGCCCTACGAGGCCCACAAGATCGACATCATGGCCGGGGATCAGTTCGACCCCGAGTACGTGGCGATCAACCCCAACTCCAAGATCCCTGCGATCATCGATCCCAACGGGCCAGGGGGGCAGCCCATCGCGCTGATGGAGTCGGCCTCGATCCTCCTTTATCTGTCGGAGAAGGCGGGCGGTGCCCTCAACCCGGCCGAGCATCGTTGGGAGACGCTCCAGTGGCTGTTCTTCCAGATGGCGAGCGTGGGTCCGTTCTTCGGCCAGTTCGGTCACTTCTTCAAGTTCGCCAAGGACAAGACGACCGACAGCTACGGCGTGGAGCGCTACACCAAGGAAGCCAAGCGACTGCTCGGGGTGCTCGATGCGCGCCTGGCCGATCGCACCTACCTCGTGGGTGAGCAGTTTACGCTAGCCGACATCGCGACCTTCCCGTGGGTCAAGGCGCTCGACTTTTACGAGGGCAAGCCCGCCCTCGACTACGACTCGTTCACCAACGTCGAGCCGTGGGTGCAGCGGTGCCTCGATCGCGAAGCCGTTCAGCGTGGGCTCGCCGTGTGTTCCTTCGGCTAGCGAGGACGAGGGCCAGCGGTGAGGGGCCACGACGTCACCGTCGCGGCTGACGTCAGGCCTGGGCGACGGGCTGCGACGTCGTGGTTGACGTCAGGCCTGGGCGACGGGCTGCGACGTCGCGTTCGTGGTTGACGTCAGGCCTGGGCGACGGGCTGCGACGTCGCGTTCGTGGTTGACGTCAGGCCTGGGCGACGGGCTGCGACGTCACCCGTCGTGGTTGATGTCAGGCCTGCGCGACGGGCTCGAGGAACATCAACGTGCAATCGTCGGCGGCCAGTCGTACCTGGGTGCCGAACGGTAGCGCTGCGTTGCGCTTGCCGTCATGGCCAAAGGGAAACCCGGTCACCACGGGCACGCCCAACATCGACAGTCGCTCCACCACCACCTCGTGGGCCGTGGGACCGTACTGGCCTCCAGCCGGTTCCTCGCACGAGTGCAGCTGGCCCACCACGACCCCACGGATCCCTCGCAGCGCACCCGAGCTGAGCAGGTGGGTCAGTGTGCGATCGATGCGATACGGCCGCTCGCCCACGTCTTCGATGGCCAGCACGGCACGCTCGAGCGGTGGCATGTAGCGCGTGCCCACCAGCGATCGCAGCACCTCCAGATTGGCGGCGATCAGCGTGCCTTCGACCGTGCCGCCGTGGAGCACCGTGCCCTCGGTGGTCTCCAGCGGGGCGGGCACCTGCCCCGAGACCAGGTCGACCAGGCGATCGATGTCCTCGGGTGATGCGGTCGACAGCCCCGTGACCACCGGTCCGTGGATCGAGGGCAGTCCCGCCCGCATCCAGGCCCAACACAGCAGCGCCGTGATGTCGGAGAAGCCGACCAACAGCTTGGGGTGTTCCTGCAGCCGGCTGGGATCGAGCGCGCCCAGGAGGCGTGTTGCGCCGTAGCCTCCCCGCGCACTGATCACGACGCGTGCGTCGGGATCGGCGAATGCGGTGTGCAGCGACTGCAGGCGCAACGCATCGCGTCCCGCGAAGTAGCCGTCTTGCTCGTGGATGTTCTCGGCCAGCTGGAGATCAGCATCGAGATGGCGCCGTAGCACTCGCAGACCACGATCGAACCGCTCGGCTGGAACCGGGCCCGAGGGAGCGACCACATGGATTCGCCCCCCGGGGCGGTGTGCAGCGGGGAGCGTCGTCACCGGCGTCGCCGGCCCCGCTTCTTCTTCCCGCCGCGAGAGCGCCGGTTGTTGGAAGAGGACTCGTTGGCGTTGTCCTCGGAGGTCGGAGCCTCGCTCGGAGCATCGGCTTGCGGGCTGGCATCGTCCGCGGCGGCAGCTTCGGAGGCCTCGGTCTGGGCGGGCACGGTCTCGTCACCACCCTCGGCCACCACGGCCTCGGTAGTCTCGGTCTCGGCACCGCTCTCGGCCGCCTCGGCTTCGGTGGTCTCGGCCTCGGCACTGCCCTCGGCCGCTACGGCTTCGGCCTCGGCTTCGCCGGGAGCGGCCGACGGCTCCAAGTCGTGGGCTTCGTCGGCATCCTCACGGCTGTCGTCGTCGCCGTCGAGCATCACCACCGGGGCTGGCATGGCCATCGTCGGGACGTCAGAAAGCGGGAGGGCTCGGCTATTGTCGGGCATCACCGGCTGCACTACCGGCATGCCGTCTTCGAGATGCTCTGTTCCCACCCGGTTCGCGCTCGCCAGCGCTTGGTCGTCGACCCACTGCCCGTACAGGCCGCGTCGCTGCGGTTGGTCGCCGTGCGTCACTTCCACCACGGCCACGACCGCCAGCGGCCGACGCTCGTCGCCGTTGACGACGGTCAGCACCGTGCGGACCGGCGGGGGTTCGTCGAGCGCGACGAACACGCCATCTTCCCCCGACGGCAGCGTGGCGGGCTCGATGGTGGCCTGCTCGGCCAAGTGGACGTGGCGGACCTCGAGAATCGCGGAGGTATCGGTCATGGCGGGCGTTTCATCGCCACTATAGCCCACCGTCGGACGAACCGGATCCGCGTCCTCGGCGCGTGGACATGCGCCGCGGCCGGGCCGTACCCTTGCGCGTCCTGCTCTTCGAATGAACCCCATTCGAGTTTGGAGAGCAGGCCCCCCACGAGCACATCATGCTAGGCGGAATCGTCAAGAAGATCTTCGGGACCAAGCATCAGCGGCAGATGAAGAAGCTGCAGCCGATGGTCGATCGGATCAACAGTCTCGAGGCGGACCTGGAGAAGCTCTCCGACGAGGAGCTTGCCGCCCGAACGGGTGAGTTCAAGCAGAAGCTCGACAACGGAGCGAGCCTCGACGACCTCCTGTTCGATGCGTTCGCGACCGTACGGGAGGCCTCCAAGCGCACCCTGGGCATGCGTCACTACGACGTGCAGATGGTGGGCGGAATCGGGATGCACCGCGGGCTCATCTGCGAGATGCGTACCGGTGAGGGCAAGACGCTCTCGGCCACCTCGGCGCTGTACCTCAACGCGCTGGTCGGCCGTGGTTGCCACCTCATCACCGTCAACGACTACCTCGCCAGTCGCGATGCCGAGTGGATGGGGGAGATCTACAACTTCCTGGGATTGAGCGTGGGCACCATCGTCCACGGCCTGTTCCACGCCGAGCGCCAAAAGTCGTACCGCTGCGACATCACCTACGGCACCAACAACGAGTTCGGCTTCGACTACCTTCGCGACAACATGAACGAGACGATCGAGAAGTACGTGCAGCGAGACCTGCACTACGCGATCGTCGACGAGGTCGACTCGATCCTGATCGACGAGGCTCGGACCCCGCTCATCATCAGCGGTGAGGCCGACAAGCCCGCAAATCTGTACGTCAAGGTGGATCGGGCGGTGCCCTCCCTGCGGCGCGACCTCGACTTCGTCGTCGACGAGAAGGCGCACAGCGTGCAGCTGACCGACGCGGGCGTCGATCGCATCGAGAAGCTGCTCGATTGCACCAACCTGTACGCGCCCGAGAACAACGAGCTGCTGCACCACGTCAACCAGGGCTTGCGGGCGCACGCGCTGTACAAGAAGGACGTCAGCTATCTCGTCGAGCGCGGCGAGGTGGTCATCGTCGACGAGTTCACGGGGCGGAAGATGGAGGGGCGTCGCTGGAGCGACGGCCTGCACCAGGCGATCGAGGCCAAGGAGGGCGTGCCCATCCAGCCCGAGAGCCGCACCCTGGCCACCATCACGTACCAGAACTACTTCCGCATGTACCGCAAGCTGTCGGGCATGACGGGCACGGCCGATACCGAGGCCGAGGAGTTCCACAAGATCTACGAGCTGGGGGTGCAGGTCATCCCGCCCAACCGCACCATCGTTCGCGACGACCGCGACGACCTCGTCTACAAGAACGAGCCCGGGAAGTTCCGCGCCATCGTCGAGGAAATCCGCGAGCGCAGTGCCGCCGGGCAGCCGATCTTGGTTGGTACCACCAGCGTCGAGAAGAGCCAGACGATCCACCAGCTGCTCGACCGCGAGGGCATCGCCCACAACGTGCTCAACGCCAAGCAGCACGAGCGCGAGGCCGGCATCGTGGCGCAGGCCGGGCGCAAGCACGCCGTCACCGTGTCCACCAACATGGCCGGTCGCGGTACCGACATCATCCTCGGCGGCAACCCGGAGATGATGGCTCGGGCGCACTTCGACCCAGAGAAGCAGCCCGAGGAGTACGAGAAGCTGTTCGAAGGGCTCAAGAAGCAGTGCGACGAGGAGCGCGAGGAAGTGCTCGCCGCGGGTGGCCTGCACATCGTCGGTACCGAGCGGCACGAGAGCCGTCGGATCGACAACCAGCTTCGCGGTCGAGCGGGGCGTCAGGGCGACCCGGGCTCGTCGCAGTTCTATCTGTCGCTCGAAGACGATCTGATGCGGATCTTCGGGGCGGACCGCATCACCGGGCTGATGGAGCGCCTGGGCATGGAGGAAGACGTGCCCATCGAGGCACCGCTGGTCAACCGGGCCATCGAGAATGCGCAGACCAAGGTCGAGGCGATGCACTTCGACACGCGCAAGAA
>JAHZJA010001076.1 GCA_022601155.1 Deltaproteobacteria bacterium
CCTCGTGCAGCCACTCGGACACCGTCTTGGCGCAGGGTGGCCGTCGGTAGTGGATCCACACGATGTTGGGGCCGTCGACATGACGATGGCTGGCGAGGGATGAGCGAAGGCGAGGGGCCAAGGGATCACGCGGGCGCGTCCTCCCTTGGGTGGGCCCCCGTGGCCTCGCCATACCTGACGCTCGACGGTGAGCTCGCCCGCCCGCAGATCGATGTCGCTCCTTTGGAGAGCGATCATCTCGCCGCATCGTAGGCCCGCCTCGCCACCGAGTAGGACCGTGAGCACGTGGTTGCCTGTGCACGCTCGCTCGGCCGCCAGCACGAGGCGATCCAACTCGTCGAAGTCGTGGGGAGGCGGCGCCGACTCGCGCACGACTTGGAGATCGACGGCACCGTGCGTTCGCGGTTGGTGAGCCAACCATGCTATCGAAGGATTCGATGGTGGGGGTGGGTGAATCCGAGCTCACGGGTGGGCCCTCGTGGGCGGCGGACTCGGACACCTGGAACCGACGGATCGAGGCCGAGGTCGGGCGCCGCCTCAGCCAGCTCCGGCCCACGGCGCATCGCATTGGTCGCTTCACGATCCTCGAGCACTTGGGCGACGGTGGGATGGGGGCGGTCTACGCGGCGTATGACGAGCAGCTCGATCGCAAGGTCGCGATCAAGGTCCTCGGCGGCCACGAGCTGCCCAACGAGGACGAGCTTCGTCGGTTCCAGCGCGAGGCCATGGCCTTAGCGCGCCTGTCCCATCCGAACGTCGTCACCATTCACGAGGTGGGCGAGCATCAAGGGGAGCTATTCCTCGCGATGGAGCAGGTCCGTGGCGAAGACCTCGCCCACTGGCTGCAGACCGAGCCCGCGTGGCCCCAAGTGCTCGATGCCTTCGTGCAAGCGGGACGAGGGCTCGTCGCGGCCCACGAGGCCGGGATCGTCCATCGCGATCTCAAGCCTCACAATCTCATGCGCAGCGATGACGGTGTGGTCAAGGTCGTCGACTTCGGACTGGCCAGCGTCGAAGCCGGCGACCTCGACGAGACCATGGAGCGCGGGAGCCTGAACACCGTGGTGTACGACGCGCTCACGCTCCCGGGCAGAGTGATGGGCACGCCGGCGTACATGTCTCCCGAGCAGCACTGCTCGACGGCCGTCGACACGCCCAGCGACCAGTACAGCTACTGTGTTGCGCTGTGGCAAGGATTGGTGGGGGCGCTGCCGTTCGTTGCCGAGAGCCTCAACGAACTGCACGAGCGCAAGCTCGCCGGACCCCCGCCGTGGCCCGACTCGGCGCCCGCGATCCCTCACCGGATCGTCGAGGCCCTGCGGCGGGGGCTCCAGCCCGAAGCCCACGACCGCTGGCCCTCGATGGTTCCGCTGTTGGACGCCCTGTCGTTCGACCCAGGGCAGCGCCGCAATCGGCGGCAGCGGTGGCTGACCGGGGCGGGCTTGCTGGGACTCGGAGCATTGACGACGTGGGGGTTGCTCGATCCACGCGCCGTCGACTGCACTGGGGCCGAGCGAGCGCTGGCGGGGATCTGGGACGACAGCCGTCGTGCCGAGGTGGAAGCGACGATGCTGGGCATCGATACCCCGTACTCGACCGCGGTGTGGGAGCATACTCGCCAACGTCTCGATACGTACGCCGAGCAATGGGTCACCGCGCATACCCGAACGTGTGAGGCGACGGCACAGGGCGAGCAATCGCCTCGTATGCTCGATCTGAAGATGGCGTGTCTGCAGCGGGCGGCTCAGCGTCTGACGGCGACGGTGGACACGCTGGCGGCCGCCGACGTTGAGGTCCTCGACACCACCCGCGATCTCGTCGCAGGCCTCTCGGCGCTTGCACGGTGCGAAGACGCCGAGGTCCTGGCCGCCGAAGTCGAGCCGCCGTTGCCCGAGGACGCCCAAGCCGTGGACATCGCGTTCTCGCACCTGGCCCGCGCCGAGAGTCTGGTGTTGGTGGGTCGGTACGACGACTCGGCCCAGGCGCTGGAGGCGGCCCGGCAGACACTCGAGGGTGTGGACTACGGTCCCATCGCTACCCACGTCGCACTGCACGAGGGGATCCTGCTCAACAAGCAGGACCAGTACGACGCCTCCGAGGCCTCGTTGTCGGAGGCGCTCGAGCTCGCTTCGCGATGGAAGCAGCACGAGCTGATGGCCAAGGCGGCGCGATGGTTGATGCAGGTCATCGGCGCTTCGCAGAACCGAACGGATGCCGGCATCCAGTACTGGAGGATGGCGTATGGGCTGTCCGAAGGGCATCCGTTGTGGGAGGCCGGGGCCCGTGATGCCTACGGCGTCGTCCTGTTGTCCGCCGGACGGTACGACGAGGCGGAGCAGCAGCTCCGCGCTGCGTACCAACTGAAGCTCGATGTCCTGGGTCCGGACGAGCCCGAGCTCACCGTGACTCGCAACAACCTCGTCAGTATTCTCTTCTCACTGCAGAGGTGGGACGAAGCGGTGGTGGAGCTTCGGGAGATCCTCGCTCGGGAACTCAGGGATTTCGGACCGGATCATCCGTTCGTGATGCGGGCGCGGGCCAACATCGCCGCCGTGCTCGCGATGCAGGGACAGTACGAGGGCGCCGCCGCGGAGTTCGAGATCGTCCGAGACTGGCGACGCGAGAACCTCGGTCCCGACCATCTGCAGACCGCGTGGCTGCAAATCAACTTCGCGGAGTGTCTCTTGGCGCTGCACCGCACCGATGAGGCGGAGCGCAATGCGCGGCAGGGGCTAGCGATCATCGACAAGGCGCTGGGCTCCGAGCATGCCAAGGTCGGGAACGCCCGAGGCACACTCGCCTCCGTGCTGAAGGCGCAGGGGAAGTACGAGGAGGCCGAGGCGCAGTTTCGGGCCGCGCTGGCCGTGCTGCGCAAGACCCTCGGCCCCGAGCACGCAGACGTCGGTAGGAACCTGGCCAACTTCGGTGCGCTTCTTGCCGACAGGAAACGAGGTGCCGATGCCGAACTCCACCTCCGCGAGGCGTTGTCGATTCATCTCTCCATCCATGGTCCAGGTAGTGCTGCTGTCGCGACCGGCAGGGCCAACCTCGCCGCGATCATCAAGCTGCAAGGTCGGCTCGAGGAAGCCGAGGCCGTCATGAGGGTCGCGCTCGAGGAAACCCAGCAGGCCCTTGGTGGCAGACACCCAAGTGTTGCGAGAGTGCAACACATGCTCGGCGATGCCCTGTATTCTCAGAAGAAGCTCGAGGAGGCCGAGAGCATCCACCGCGATGCTCTCGCGTTGCGGCTCGAGCTCTTCGACTCCGACCACACCGTGGTCGCCGACTCCCGCTTCCTCCTGGCTTCTGTCTTGCTCGACCTTGGTCGTACGGACGAAGCGGTCGCACTCGCCGAGCAGGCGTGGTCGAAACGACAGCGTGGCGATAGTCCGCGTGGGTCTCGGGCGAACGTCGCGTTCCTCCTCGGGCGGGCGCTCTGGAGCGCATCCCCACCCGCACGCGATCGGGCGCGGGCGCGCACGCTCGCGAAGGACGCTCTGCGGTCGTATTCCGACGCGGGGGAGGCGTTCGAAGAGAGGGCTGAGCGAGTCCAGCGATGGCTGGACGGTCATGTCCTGCCGAGTCGGTGAGTAATAGACGAGTACGCTCGGACCACGTCGTGGACCGCAAGATCCGAAGAGCCGACCCCGAGTTGGACGGACCACGGGCGGGTCGCGTCAGCACCCGGCCGGTGCTGTTCGAAGATGACGCCGCGATCGAGGGCGTCCCCGTGCGGGAACCTCACTGGTGACGTTCGACGAGTAGGAGCGCCGCGGGGGCCCGATGCTGACTGGCGATCCGTGGCCGCCACGTGCACACACTCGCTGCCGGCCGTCGGCTGCCCCGGCCCCCGTCTCCACGGCGTCTCCAAATGCAGGCGCACCAG
>JAHZJA010001077.1 GCA_022601155.1 Deltaproteobacteria bacterium
AATCGCGTCCGGTCATCGGCGTGGGCGAGCTTCGCACTCGGTCGCCCGGTGAGGTCCACCATCGAACGCACCGTGAAGTCGATGTGTCCCTCCCGACGACGTCCGCGGTAGTGCTCGAGCAACACGTTGTGGGCGATGCCAAACAGATACCCGCGGAAGGCCTCGGCACGACGGAGTTTTTCGGTGCCGCGCACACAGCGCTCGAACGTCGACTGAACCAGGTCTTCGACCTCGGCATCTGTCTTGTGGGCAAAGAACCGCCGGATGGATTCGAAGTACTTGCCGAATAGCGCAGAGCCCGCTGTGTCGTCACCACTGCGCCAAGCGTCGAGCAACTCCACGTCGTCCATTCACGCGATGGATAACGCAACGCCAGCCACCATGTCTACAGCCGCCGAGGACACGACGGGTTTGCTGCTCGACTGCGAGCCACGACAGGCCGACGTTGGCGGACGGCTCGCTGTCCACAACCGACTGTTCCCACGCAAGGGTCTGCAGCTCGATCGCTACGCGGTCCTGCGCCGGGTGGGGCGAGGCGGCATGGGACATGTCTTCGAAGCGCACGACCCCAAGCTCCAGCGTAGCGTCGCCATCAAGCTGCTGCGCCCCGGTCCGGGCTTGGACCAGTCGTCGGCACTGCTCTCCGAAGCCCGCGCGATGGCTCAGCTTCGGCATCCGAACGTCGTGCCCGTGTACGACGTCGGTCAGGCCGACGGTCAGGTCTTCATCGTCATGGAGTTCGTGCAGGGGGTCGACCTCGCCGCCTGGCTGGGTGGGCGTCACCGTCGCTCACACCAAGTGTTGCGACTGTTCCGTGACGCAGCGCGAGGCCTGGCCGCCGCCCATCGAGCCGGGCTGGTCCACCGCGACTTCAAGCCGAGCAACGTGCTGGTCGACCAAGACGGTCGTGCGCTGGTGACCGACTTCGGCGTCGCGATCCGAGTCGAAGACGAGCAAGGGATCCCACACTACGCCGGCACCCCGCGGTACACCGCGCCCGAGGTCGCGGCCGGAGCCGCGCCGACACCAGCATCCGATCAGTACAGTTTCTGTCTCGCCCTGCGGGAGGCACTCGATACCCTCGAAGGCCGCACAGACTGGCGGGTACGCCGAGCGCGAAGCGTGGTCCGCCGCGGTTTGTCTGCCGATCCCACGCGGCGCTGGCCATCGATGGAGGCACTGATAGGCCGGCTCGACCCCATCCCGCGCCGGTTCGCCGCCTCGGCCTCGCTCGTCGGCTCGCTGTGTGGCTCGGTCGCCACCATCGGTGTCATCGCCGAGCCCGATCCCTGTGTAGAGCTGGTGGCGAGCATCGACGACGACTGGTCCAAGGCCCGTGGTGTCGCGGTGCATGATGCCCTGGCCTCGAAGTTCGGCGACGACACCCGGATAGACCGGGCCGTGGCCGCGTTGGACGAGTACGCCGATGTGTGGCGCGCCGAAGCGGCAAGCTCGTGCACCGCCGGACCGGTCGAGCCCACGAGCCTCGTGCATGCGTGCTTGCTGGCCTCCCGCCAAGAGCTGGCCAACGCCGCCGACTACCTCGAAGATCGATCCGACGATGCAGCCCGCATGCTCGATGCCGTCCCCCGACCGCAAGACATCCTCCGCTGCGCGGGCTGGGGCGTGTTGGTCGCTCCCGACGACGCGGGGGCCGTGGCCGAGGCCGAGCTCCAGCTCGCCAGCGTGCGATCGAAGCTGCGGGTGGGCCAGCCTTGGGCCCTGGTGCCCGAGCTCGAGCGGCTGAGCGCCCACGCCGACACCCTGGGGCATCCTCCCCTGCAGGCCCATGTGCTGCTGACCCAAGGCCGCGCCCAGCATCAAGCGGGCTCGCCCCGAGATGCGATCACGACCTGGATGCGGGCGTTCGACGAGGCCCTGGCGGGTGGTGACCTCGGGTCCGCGTTCGACATCGCTGCCGAGCTCGCAGGGGCCCACGCCGACACGCACATCCAGCAGCCCGCCCAGGCGCGACGCTGGGCCCGGCACGCGCGAGCCCTGGGCCGCCGCCACGAGATCAGTCTCAGCCGACTGGCCGCGGTCGATCTGGCCGAGGGCACGGCGCTATCGCTCGAACACGACCACGAGGCCGCGATTGCCCTCCTGCGCGGTGCCGTCGCGCAGATCAACGCCCACGGTCGCAACGACATCAAGGGCACGAGCCGTCGGCTGGCCGCGACCGGCTACGAGCGACTCGCCGCGGCCCACCACGCCGCTGGCAACCCGCAAGACGCTCGGTCGGCCCTCGATGCGGCGCGACGCCAGATGCACGAGGTCCTCGGTGAGGACCACCCGGAGCTGATTCGGCTGTATGTCACGGGAGCGGCGATCGCCGGAGCCAGTGGTGACCTGGAGACCGCGGCGCAGGAGCTCGACCAGGCGCAGCGACTTGCCGCCACCCTGAAGCTCGCGGCGGACCCACGGACGCTCGAGCTCCACGTCAACCGAGCGGAGCTCGAGGTTCGCAGGGGTGACACCGCAGAAGCGGTCGCGGCCGCAGCCCAGGCCGTCGATGTCGCGCTGGGCGTGCCCGGCCTCCACGCCGACCGCCTGGCTCTGGCGCTCATCGTTCACGGCTCGATGTTGCAGGTCGCAGGGCGGATGCCCGAAGCTCGCGTCAGCGCCAAGCGAGCGGTCGCTGCCGCCAAGGACGATCCCCGGGTCATGGCGGGCGCACGATGGTTGCTCGGTACGATCGAACTCAATCGCGGAGACGCAGCCGCCGCCCTGCTCGCCTATCGAGCGGCGGGACGAATCGAAGACCGTGAGGGCGTCGAAGCACCCAACCGTGCACACATCGAGCTGGCGATCTTGGAGCTCCGCGCCGGGCATCACACACGAGCGCGGGCTCGGATCACGCTCGCGCGGCGCTGGCTGGCCGGCGCGCCGATGGCAGTGCAACGAGCCTACGGTCACTACCTCGAGCTCAGCGCGAACGTCGTCGAGGCCGCGATCGAGCGCGATCGAGACGCGCAGGCCGAGCACCGCGCTCAGCTCGAGGCACTGCTGGTCGCGCCCTCGGGCCCGACGACGCTGTTCGAGACCCTGCTCCCCGCGCGCAGCTCCGACGCGTGGGCCATCGACACGAACGCGGCGAGCGAGGACGAGCCACCCCCACCCCCGGCGTCGGACAGCCACGGCCACGGCTTTGGGGGTCAGGACAACGCCGTACAACTCGTCGCGAGCACACCACGGCGATCAAGCAACCGCACACCGTAGCCGGCGGCGGGTTTCCGTGTGGGCTCGCGGGGCCCGCTCCGACGCTAGACCGTCCCGCCAACACCCGGCTCGACCAACGATTTCCAGAACACGATCTTGTCGTCGTCGGGCCCGTAGAATTGCCGAATGCGAGCCTCTTGGTCGAAGCCGAGCTTGCGATAGAACCCACGCGTCGACTCGAACCCCTCGGTACTCGACGTCTCGACGATGAGCACGCGCGCAACCTGGGCTCCCGCCTCCCGCAGAGCTTGCTCCACGGTGTCGACCAGCACCCCTCCAATGCCTCCCCCGTGGTGGTCGGGTCGTACGCCCAAGAAGTAGAGGTTCCACACCCGATCGGAGAATGGCTCGGGCGCATAGTAGGCGGCGCCGATGACCCCTACGCCGTCGGCCTGCGCCACCAACCACGCATGGTCGGTGAGGCTGCCATCGCAGTACCCCGCGTACATGGCATCGAAGTCACCGAGTTCATCGGGCTGAAACAGGCCCGTGGCCACGGCGATGTCCCTGACCGCGGTCGCGTCGGCAGCACGGGCGGCTCGAGTCCGAGTGTCGACGCGATTGTGGTCCGTCACCATCGGCGAACCGTAGCCGCACTCACGTCCGACTGTCGACAGGTCTCACGAATCTCGGGTCCCGATGCGAACCGGGGCCCGGCCGAGGGACGGGAGGCATCCGCTCATGGTCCCGGGACATCGGCCCCGCGCTCGCGCAGCCAGTTCTCGATCTCCGCGATGTCATCGTCGCCTCGCTTGCCCTCCGCATCAGCCATGATCCCGTCGTAGGCTTGTCGCGCGAGGCGTACGGCCTTGGGGTCTTGCTTTGCGTCCCACCAGGCCTTCGCGGCGTTGAACCGAAAGGTCGACACGAAGCTCTGCTTCATCCCTCGGGTCGCTCGGATCTCCGCGGCGCGATCGAACTGCGGGACGGCCTCGGGCCAGCGACCGCGCGCGGCGAGGAGCTTGCCCAGGTGCGTATACTGCTGGGCGGCATCCGGATGGTCGGGGCCACTGTGCTCGATGACGATCTCCAGGGCACGCTGGTGAAGCGCGGTGGCTTCGTCCAGCTTCCCCTGGCCGTAGCGAGCTACCCCCAGATTCGCCAGTGGTCGAGTCAGGTCGTAGGCCTTGGGGCCTTCGTGCATCTCGATGATCCGCAGCGCGTGCTCGTAGGCGCCGATCGCATCATCGGCATGATCCAGCAGCTCATACGACGCGCCGATGTTGGTGTACAGCGAGGCCAGCTTGGGCGCGTCTTCGCCATAGGCCCCCCTCTCGATCTCCAACGCCCTGAGCTGCAGCGGCAATGCCTCGTCCGGCTGGTCGATCAGCAGGTAGACCGCGCCGAGGTTGGACAACGCCGTGGCCACGTCGGGATGCAACGGGCCCAGCGCGATCTCGCCGCCCTCGACCACCTCCTTGAAGTGGGCCAACGCCTCGTCCGTTCGGCCCCGCCGAGCCTCGAGCGCGCCCAGTGAGACCAGCGTCCCGCGTGCGCCTTCGGAGGCACGGCCCGAGTAGCGTTCGAACTGCTCGAGCGCCCGCGTCAACGCGGCATAACCCTCGTCGTAGTCGGCTCTAGCCAGCGCGGCGTTGCCCCGGGCGAGCAAGTGCGAAGCGCTCCACTTCGCGTCGGCCACCCC
>JAHZJA010001078.1 GCA_022601155.1 Deltaproteobacteria bacterium
GCCCGCGACCGAAGCCGACCTCACCGCGCGCTACGGACAGCCACTGGCGCAGACGGTCGGCGCGGCCCCTCGCGACCGCTGGGTGCAGGCCCGCTCGACGTTCGGCTCTCACGTGCTGCGGGTGGACGTCGAGCACCCGACGGCAGCACCGGCCCTGGCGGAAATTCGACCGCGGGTGCTCTCCGACTGGCGTGAGGCGCAACGCGAGGACGCCCGGCGCCGAGGCGTCGCGGCGCTGCGGGAGCGGTACCGGGTGCAGGTGCAGCCATGATGCGACGGCGAAGCCGGGCTCCCCGGGGTGCAGCGTGGTGCGCCCTGTTGTGGGTGTGGCTGGGTTGCTCGCTCGCCCGGGGGCACGAGTTCCGCCCCGCCCATCTGCGGTTGCAGGCCGACTCCAGCGGCGAAGTCGAGGTGGACTTTCGGCCGCCACCGGTCACGGGCATGGGGCCCACGAGCGCGAGACTGAGACCGGTTCCACCGCCGCACTGCCACGAGCGCGGCCCGACCCGATGGTCGTGCGGCGAGGCGGGGCTCACGGGGGTCGTGTCGATCGCCGGGCTGGGGACCGATCCCGTCGACGTGGTCGTGCAGGTCGACTTGCCCGACGGCACCCAGCGGCACGCGCGACTCGGCCCCGACCGGCCCGCCGTGACGCTGGGCCCCGACGCGGGGGCGCACAGCATGCCCGGTGCGGCGTCGACCTACTTCACCCTCGGGGCCGAGCACATCGCGGGTGGTCTCGATCACCTGCTGTTCTTGTGTGCATTGCTGCTGCTGGGCGGTCGGGCTCGCGATCATCTGCGGACCATCACGGCATTCACGGTGGGGCATGCCCTCACGCTGGTCGTGCAGTCGCTGGCCCCGCCGCTGGCTCCGGCCGCATGGGTCGAGGCATGCATCACCGCGTCGATCGTGGTCGCAGCGGCCGAGGCTCAGCGGGCGCAGCCGGCCCGAGCCCACGCATGGACCTGGGCCCTGGCCCTGGGGATGCTGCACGGCCTCGGGTTCGCCGGAGCGCTGGCCGAGCTGGGGTTGCCCGCGGGGTACCAGGCCACCGCGCTGGTGTCGTTCAACCTCGGGGTCGAGGCCGGACAGCTCGCGGTGGTGCTGGGCTTGCTGGTGGTGGCGGCGCTCGTCCCTCGGGCGCTGCCGTGGCGCGAGCGCCTTCGTCGTGGACTCGCCCTCGCCGTCGGCAGCATCGCCGTTGCATGGACGCTGGAGCGCGTCGTTGGATTTTGGAGTGGGTCATGAACAATCGTGGTGTGCTTTGCTGTTCGATCGCCTTGTGCGGGCTGGCCTGTCGCAACGAGCCGCCCGCGGGGACGGGGACGACGGCGGTCACCGGGACCGCGGATGACACCGCGGGCTCGGAGACCGGCGCGGTGGTGCCCGTGTGCGACGACTACAACGCCCAGCGCAACGTGTACTGGGGGGACCTCCACGTCCACACGTCGTACTCGTTCGATGCATGGCTTCACGACGTGCGGATCGACCCCGAACAGGCCTACCGCTTCGCCAAGGGAGAGGCGGTCGAGCTTCCTCCGTTCGATGCCGACGGCAATCCCACCCAGACCGTTCAGCTCGATCGTCCCCTCGACTTCGCCGCCGTCACCGATCACGCCGAGTTCCTGGCCGAGGTCGAGGCGTGCACCGTGCCGGGTACGGCGGCCTACGACGCTCCGCTGTGCATCGACTACCGGGCCAACCAAAACGGAGCGTTGGTGAGCTTTGGTGCCCAGCTCGGCACGTCAAATCCCACCCGGTTCGAACAGGTGTGCGGAGCCGGGCTCGCCGACTGCCCTGCGCTCGCCCAGCAGGTCTGGCAGCGGACGATCGACGCTGCCCAAGCCCACTACGACGGGGGGCCGATGTGTCGGTTCACGAGCCTCATCGGCTACGAGTGGAGCGGGATGCAGGCACTGTCGAACCTGCATCGCAACGTGGTGTTTCGATCCGATCAGGTCCCGGCCACGCCGCTTTCGTACTACGAGGCACCGAGCGCGACCGCGCTGTGGGATGCGCTCGACACCGAGTGCCTGCAGGGGAGGCCGGGCTGCGACGTGCTGGCCATCCCGCACAATCCCAATTGGAGCAACGGCAAGCTGTTCGAGGTGGAGTACCCCGGTGGTGGCACCGAAGCCGAGCAGGCCGAGCGCCGCGCCACCATGGAGCCGTTGGTCGAGATCTTCCAGCACAAGGGCGACAGCGAGTGCTCGGAGGGACTGTCGGGGATCATCGGGGGTCCCGATGAGCTGTGCGGATTCGAGAAGCTTCGCACGCAGCCGTTCCAAGACTGTGGTGACGGTGTGGGGTCCAATGGGATGATCGGTGGCGGGTGCGTGTCGCGGCGAGACTTCGTGCGCGGTGCACTGCTGGCGGGGCTGCGCGAGCAAACTCGGCTGGGCGCCAACCCGTTCAAGCTCGGGTTCATCGCCAGCACCGACACCCACAACGGCACCCCAGGGCTGGTCGACGAGGATGGGTATGTGGGTCACGTGGGGCGTGAGGAGGGCGACCCGCTGTCTCGTCTGACGGGTACGGTGCCGGCAGGTCCTCGCAACGGGCCGGGCGGGCTGGTGGCGGTGTGGGCCGCCGAGAACACACGCGAGGCGATCTTCGATGCACTGCGTCGTCGCGAGACCTACGGGACCTCGGGGCCACGGATGACGGTCCGGGTCTTCGGTGGCTACACGCTGCCCGAGGATGCATGCGAGCGCGGGGATCTGGTCGCCGTGGGCGATGCCGAGGGGGTGCCGATGGGTGGCGAGCTCTCGCCTTCGGGGACTGGTGCGGCGCCACGCATGGTGGTCTCCGCTCTGCGCGATCCGCAGGGGCTGCCCCTCCAGCGTGCGCAGGTCATCAAGGGCTGGATCGATGCCGCAGGCATGGCGCATGTGGACGTGATCGATGTGGCCGGCGGCGACAACGGGGCCTCGGTCGATCCCGTCAGCTGCCAGCCGCAAGGGGAGGGCGCCGACTCGCTGTGTGCAGTGTGGACCGATCCCGACTTCGATCCC
>JAHZJA010001079.1 GCA_022601155.1 Deltaproteobacteria bacterium
GACGACGCGGGGCAGTTTGGGGCCCGGGACAAGAGCGACCTCCAAAACGAGCACATGCGCGACTGGCTGGAGATCGGCGACGACGTCCCCGCGGCCGACCTGGCCAAGAACCGCACGGTGCAGTTTTCCCTGCTCGAGGTCACCGATGCCTCGGCCACCGATATCCTGGCGATGCCGGGCGCGACGCGAACGGTCACCTTCACCGCCAAGGGCCAGATGCTGCTGCATCAGCACCAAACCTCCAAGACGGTGAAGATGGAGGCCCAGTTCACGTTCGAGGGCGACACGCCCAGGGCGCTGACGGTGCGCAGCCTCTCCCCGCTGCCCGTCGGCCTCGCCGAGCACGACGTCCGCCCCCGCACCGGCTTCGGCGCCCTGGCCAAGAAGACGCTGGGCGCCATGTCCTCGAAGGTTGGTGAGCAAGCCCAGGTGAGCGTGTCGTTCTCCGCGGTGCCCACCGCCGGGTCGTGAGCCTCGGCCGCGCACCGAGGCCGGACCCCCTTGCTCCAAGCGGTGACGCCGGACGATGATGGGGCCGCAATGACCCTGCCGCCGCCCAACACTGCGCCCACCGGAGTAGGACTGGGACTGCGCTGGGCGTTCATCGACGAGGTCGCCGCGGGTGAGGCTCCCGCGTCGATTCGATTCTTCGAGGTCTCCCCCGAAAACTACATGCGACGGGGCGGCTCGATCCCCGGAGCGCTGGAGACCGTGACCGCGCGCTACCCGGTCATCACCCACGGGCTGATGATGAACGTGGGCGGCACCACCGAGCTCGATCCGGCGTACCTCGAGCAGCTACGACACTTCCTGGGGCGGATGGGCGCGCGATACCACAGCGACCATCTGTGCTGGTCGGGGGCCGACGGCGCCATCCTCCATGACCTGCTGCCGCTGCCGCACGATCCGCAGACGGTGCAGCGCTGCGTCGACCAGATCGCCCGCATCGAAGACGCACTGGGCCTGCCGTTCGCGGTGGAGAACATCTCGTACTACCTGGTGCCCGGAGGCGGCATGCCGGAAGCGGCGGTCATCTCGGAGATCCTCGACCGAGCGGACTGTGGCCTGCTGCTCGACGTCAACAACGTCGCCGTCAACGCCGAGAACCATGGGTTCGACCCCATCGGGTTCATGGAGGCGCTACCGCTGTCGCGGGTGGTGCAGCTGCACGTCGCGGGGGGCGAGCGTCGGCCTCACCTCGACGACCTCATCATCGACTCGCACGGCACCGACGTCTGTGCCCACGTGCAGTCGCTGATGGCGTGGGTCGTCGAGCGTATTGGGCCTGTTCCCGTGATCTACGAGCGCGATCACGACATCCCGTCGTTGGCCGAGCTCGGTCGGCAAGTGGCGCAGCTGCAGCAAGTCTACGACGAGGCACTCGGCCGCTACGACGCCACCGCTGCCCTGGTTGCCCCGACTCCACCCCCCGCGAGCCAAGGCGCTCCGATCGCGTCGCTGGCAGGGATCCAGCGCGGGCTGTCGAGTGTGATCGTCGACCGCGATGGCGGCGAAGGACTGCTGGCCGACCCGCAGGGGTGGCTCGCAGCCCACGGAGTCGACAGCCCCGATGATCTCGCGCTGGCCGACATCGGGGCGCGTCGGCTGCGGGTCTACCGTTCGCTCGTGCGAGGAGGGCTACGCGGCGTGGTGGAGGCCTTCTTGCCGCGGACGATCGCGCGACTGGGCGCCGACGGCTTCGACGCGGCCTTCTGTGCGTGGCTCCATGCGTCGCCGCCCCGTTCTCGCTACTTTCGCGACGTCCCCGGGGAGCTGGTGGAGTGGGCCACCGAGGCCTGGCCCGCCGATCCCCACGTGCACGACATGCTGGTCGACCTCGCCCGGCTGGAGATCCTCGAGTCGGAGATCGATGCCGCGCCCCAGCCACCGATCCCCGAGGGCATGGTGGAGTCGCTCGTGCTCGACCGACCGCTGGTGTTCAGTGGCGTGCCGCGGCTGGCTCGCTTCGCGTACGCGATTCACACCCTGCCGACCGACGAAGCCGATACCACCGTGCCCGCATGCGAGCCCACGGTGTTGCTGCTGTACCGCGACGATGCGCACGAGGTCCGCACGCTCGCGCTGAGCACCCTGGCCGCCGAGGTCCTGCGGCGGCTCATCGACGACGGTCAGACGGTATCCGATGCGATCCGCGGAGCAGCGGGGACGCACGACGGGCCCGTGGACGACGAGGTCTTGGGTCGGCTGTCGGCGCTGTTGGCCGATCTGGCGCAGCGGGGCGTGATCGTGGGCGCCCATCCGGGCTGACGCCCTCGTCGCCTCGGTGCAATTGCCTTGTCGCGTCTGGCCACATTGGTGGGCGCATGCGATGACGGGCTCGGGTAGGCTGCGTGGCCATGACCGACGCAGCTCCGACCCCTGCGCAGATCCGTGACGCTCGGGCCCGCTTGGGCACCGCCGTCCACACCACGCCCGTGTGGTCGTGGCCAGCCGCTGGCCTGGAGCGATGGCGCGGAACCGAGGGCGAGGTGGTGCTCAAGCTCGAGGCACTGCAGGCCACGGGCAGCTTCAAGGCACGCGCCGCCCTGCTGCACCTGAGCGCGCTCGACGATGCCCAACGAGCGCGGGGCGTCACGGCGGTCAGCGCGGGCAATCATGCGATGGCGGTGGCCTATGCCGCGACGGCTCGGGGCAGCTCGGCCAAGGTGGTGATGCCCCGCTCGGCGGATCCGGCCCGTATCGCACGATGCCGGAGCATGGGGGCACAGGTCGTGCTCGTCGACGATGTCCATGCCGCGTTCGCCGAAGCCGAGCGTATCGAGCAGCAAGAGGGGCGCTACTTCGTCCACCCGTTCGAGGGGCACACC
>JAHZJA010001080.1 GCA_022601155.1 Deltaproteobacteria bacterium
CGTTGGAAAGGATTGGAGGCGTGGCTGAACCCAGAGACCTCATCGACCGCGAGTCATCGGGTCGGGGTTGGGCTGCGCCTATGGCGCACGCCGCGCGGCCGATAGTTTGGGTCCACGGGTGGGTGTACGCAAGACCCCGCTCGCCGAAAATGGGACAACGGCGCGAGTAGCGGGAACGTCGCGGAAAATTCGCATGGGTCGGCCTGCGCGGGTACGGTCGCGACGATGCGCGCGAGCACCTTGGACCGATTGCGCCTCGCCCTGGGGTTGGTCGTCCTGACGCTCAGTGGGGGGTGTGAACGCCGGTCTGCGTCGGAACGGTCTGACGACACCGCTGCAGCGGCCCGTCCGAGCCAAGCCGCTCATGTCGCGCAAATCGCGGATGAGCGACCGCGCCCATCGACAGCGGTGGCGACGCCGCAATCGGACTCGGCCAAGGCCGCGTCCCAACCGCCGGCCCCGATTGCGGTCGATCCCCTCGCGCCCCTGGAGCTGCAGCAGCGCGCCACCCTGCTGGCCGGGCCGGTCGATGCCCCGCTGCCGGTCGACATCCACTACGTCCAGTCCAACGAGACCCGACACGATCTGTTCTTCCCGTTCATCGACGGCGTGGGTGGAGCGTTCGTGGGCGTGGGCTCCGACCAGAGCTTCACCATGGCCGCGGTCGCACGCGCCCAGCTGATGGTGCTGATGGACATCGACCAGCGGGTGGTGGATCTGCATCGCATCTACGCGGTGCTCATCCCCCGATCCGACAGCCCTTCGGCGCTGGTCGACGCGTTCTCCAAAGAGCAGCGTGACAGCACCCTCGCGCACCTGGAGACGGCCTTCGCCGACCAGCCACACCGTGTGCGCGAGCGACTGCTGCGAGAGTATCGGGCCAGCCGTACCACCGTGCACCGTCACTTGGGCCGCGTGCTGGGCCGTACCGTCGACGGGGTCTCCGCATCGTGGCTGTCCGACCGCAGTCAGTTCGAACACATTCAGCGCCTGTACCAAAGCGACCGGGTGCGGGTGATGACCGGGGACCTCACCGGGGAGGCCAGCGTGCAGTCCGCGGCCGCGGCCGTGCGTGGCCTGGGCCTCACCGTGCGGGTGCTCTACATGAGCAACGCCGAGGAGTACTTCACCTACACGCCGCAATTTCGGGCCAACGTGCAGGCGCTCCCCACCGACGACCGCAGCGTCGTGCTGCGAACCATCTACGCCAAGACCTGGCCCCACGCCGATCTGTGGTCGTACCAGGTGCAGCCGCTGGCCGATTTCGAGGCGCGGGTCAGCGCCCAGCGGGGCCGCAGCCGCAACGGCATGCTCCGCCACGCCACCCGCGACGCCGCGGTCGATCGCGAGCCGGGTCCCCGGGGCCTGACCACGGTCGCAATGGCGGCACCGTGACACAGGTCCTGGCCAACCCGCCCCCGCGTTCGTAGCCTCGGCGGCGAACATGCCCACGTCTGGCTCTCGTTTTTGGGATTGGGTCATCGTCGTCACGCTGCTGGCGATGGCACTGGCCGCGTTCACCATGGACCGAAGCGCAGCGCTCGACTTGTGCGCTGCCGACTCGGCCGATCCATTCGGGCGAGCCCTGTGGGGCTACGGCGAGCGCTACGACCCTCTGGTCTCGAACAACCCGCACTTCTTGCGGGTGATGTCGGGCATCTCCGCGTTCGTGTTCGGACCGCTCGAGCTGCTCATCGCGTACGGCATCTGGAAGCAGCGCCCTTGGGTACGAACGCCGGCCTTCGCGTGGTCGGTGGCCATGCTGTACTCGATGGTCGTCCACACCATCGTCGAGCTGTGGGGGCCGATGCCGCCGCCCAACCCGGTGATCGCGGTCTCGGCGTACGCGGCGTACATCGTCGTTCCCATCGCGCTGCTGTGGCGGATGCGACGCCCGGCTGCGGACTGAGGGGCTCCCCGCTTCGGGCTGTTAGGGCTCGCCGGGGACCGCGTCGTCGCACCGGTCTCGTGACACGACCTCGAGCGCGGTGTCCTCGACGGCGACCACCGTGCGCCACCCCGGCCGCACGCGAACCCGTGGCCGACTCACCCGCTGTCCCGAGCGGTACAGCGACACGCGCAGCTGTCCACCACCGCCGTCGGCCGGGCCCTCGATGCACTCGCCCGGCAGCAGCACGCGGGCGCCGAGCCTGAGCTCCAGCGGACCCTCCACCTCGTCGGTCAGGCACAACACGGGCGCGGACTGCGGAGAACAGGCACGGCGATCGGTGCGCTGCCAGCCTTGCTTCGGCGCGCAGCCCCCTGCCGCGATGACCGCGAGCAACAGCGTCGCCGCCGCCCTCGACATCGACCGCACCGCCGCCCGGGCTCCGATGGCCCTGGTATGGCAAGCTGAGGGGCGATGGGCCGTCCTCGGCGACGCAAGAACCACGGCCGCGCTCGGCTGGCGTCGGAGCTGGCGTGGCGCGAGGTGCTCGGCACGGTGCCCCGCGATCGCGTGCACCTGGCCCGGCTGCAGAACATCTGGCCGGACATGGTGCCCCGGCATCTGCAGGAGGTCGCCTGGCCCGCCAAGCTCGCCGACGGACGGTTGGTCATCCACGTCGATGACAACCAGTGGCTGCACGAGCTGACCTACCTGCGGCGCGAGCTGCTGGACAGGCTGCGCAGAGCCTCCCCGGCCGCGAAGATCCGCGAGCTGCGACTGCGGGTGGGTGAGGTGGAGGTCGTGCCGCCGCCCGAGCCCGTCCCCGAGCCCGTGTATCCGGGGCTGCCGCTGGAACCCGAGCGCGCCACCATCGACGCCATGGAATCGATCGACGACGAGGCCCTGCGCAACCGCGTGGCCGCGGCCCGCATCGCCCTCGGCTCGCGTTGACGAGCGCGTCACGGCGACTCCTGCGGCGCAGACAGTGCCGCCCGTAGTGCTGCCACCGTCCGCGCCAGCTCCTGCTCACCACGCTGCGAGGCCTCGATGAGCGCGCTGCCCACCACCACCCCGTCGGCGTGACGGGCCAGCGCAGCGGCTTGCTCGGGCGTGCGCACGCCAAAGCCAGCGACCACCGGTCGCGTGGCATGAGCCCGAACCGATTGCAGCTGCGCCGCCAGGTCGCCACTGCCCGCATCGAGCGTCGCCCCGGTGACCCCGCGCAGGGTCACCGCATAGACGAACC
>JAHZJA010001081.1 GCA_022601155.1 Deltaproteobacteria bacterium
CAGACGGCTCATCACCGTGCCCGGCTGCACCCCGATGATGTCCGCGATATCGCGGACCGGCATGTCTTCCCAGTAGTACAGCTCCAGCACCACCTGGGCATCGACGGGAATGCTTCGCAACGCCCCCAGCAGCAGCCGCACGTCTCGCTGCTGGGCGAGCACCCCGCTGGGGCTGGGCTTGGCGTCGATCGCACTGACCGACATCATCTCGGGGTCGAAGACTCGGTTCTCGACCGCGCGCGATCGCAGGAACATATACAGCCGGTTGCGCGCGATCTTCATGACGTAGGCGCGCCCTCGGCTGATCTCGACCGTGCGCCCCACGGCCTTTTGCAGGTCGGCGAACGTCTGCTGCGTGAGGTCGTCGGCCTCACGGGGAATCTTGGTCACGAAGAACCGATAGACGGGCAGGAAGTAGCGCTCGACGAAGGTATTGCCAGCCGCCAGATCCCCAGCTTGCCACGCCGCGAGGAGTTCCTGATCGGATGCAGCCGGCTCACTCGAGGTCATGGGGTCGCTTCGGAGCGGAGCTTGGACTCGGCCTCGTCGATCTGGGTCAGGCCCTGCTCGATTCTCAGCAGCCGCGAGGTGGCCGTCCCCTCCTCTGTGACATAGATCGATCGCGCCCGGCGGTAAACCCTCCGCGCGTCATCGAACTGCTGCATCTCGATCAACACTTGGCCCTTGCTGGTCAGCGTATCGGCATAGGCCACGCTGTTGCTCCCGTAGAGTCTCGCTGCCGTCGCGACCAACTCCTCCAACAGCGCCAGCGCCTCCAGCTGTCGCGAGCCGTCGGCGGCGATCGCCGACGCCAGGGTCAGCCCCAGACGACCGCGAACTTCCTCCGGATGCCGGGTGGACTCGAGCTCCGCTCGCATCAGCCGCTCGGTGACGTCCGCCCGGCCGAGGCGTCGGTGAGCCGACGCCAGAGCCATCGTCGTCTCGACCGAGAACGGATCATCGGCGTTGGCGCCGTACGCTCGCTCGTGGGCCTGCTCGAGGTAGGGCAGCGCCCCCTCGAAGTCCTCCCGCCACAGCGCGAGCAGCCCCGCCGCGTACAAGAGCCGAACCGCGAACATGTCGTCTGCCTCGGCCGCTCGTGCAAACTCCAACCGCCCGACGATCCGCCGCTGTGCCTCGTCGAACTCCCCGGCGTGGGCCAGTGCTTGCGACAGGTTGAGATCGGCCTGCGCCTCCACGCGCTCGGTGTCCTCCAGGTGCTCGGTCAGCGACAGCGCCAACGCGGTCCACCGCCGGGCGTCCGATAGCGGCATGCGCTCGGGTGCCAGCCCCACGAGGGACACCGCCGCCGCCACTGCGGTGCGGTCGGCCCCCCCGGCGGTCCCCGTGGTGAACGCGGCCTCGTAGTACGAGGCCGCTCGTTCCTCGAGACGAAGCGCGGCGGCGAGGTAGCCCGCGTGCAGCTGCACCTCGGCCAGCGTCGGTCGGTGCCCGATGGCCTCGGCCTCGGCGATCTTCCCGTCGACCTTCGCCAGCTCGTCGCGGTCGTAGTTGCGGCTGTCGGCCCACGCCTGCAGCTTCGTGATCTTCTCCATCGTCTCCAGATCGGTGGGCTGCGGCTCCATCCGCTGCAGCTCCTCGCTGCCGCACTCCACCCCCGAGGGGATGTGCTCGAGCATGGCCGACAACTTCCGCCCCAGCGACGGCGATTCCACCACCCCGTCCAATCGCGACATCAGCACCCGCCCCGACCTCTCCAGGCACACGCGCGCCCGCTCGACCATCGTCGACGCTTCATCGGCTCGGCACGCGGCAGCATAGTCGTTGGCCCACGCCTGCACGTGGGCATCGACGCGGCGAACCGTGGCCTCCGCCGAGGCCGGCGTCGCTCCGCCCGTCCGCAACGCCCTGCGCACCCCCTCCCGACCGGCATCCCAGCGCTGGGTGAGCGGCTGGATCGTGTCGTCGCAACGAGGCGAGACTGGAGATGCTCCGGCCATGGCGAAGGCAGCGGCCGCCCCCACCCCGAGCGTGGCCACCGACCATCCCAGCCGCGCTCGTCCGGACCGACGCGCGCGGTCCAGCGCCGTCAGCATCGCGTCCATCGACCGCCAGCGCTGGGTCGGCTCGGGGGCCATGGCGCGCTGCAGGACGCGACCGACCCTCGCGGGGATCCTGTCGCGCGGCATCGTGGGCGGCCCGGCCATCTTCTCGCAGTACAGCTCCATCACCGACACCCCCTTGAACGTCGACGCGCCGCACAGGGCCGTGTGCAGTGCACAGCCGAACGAGTAGACATCGGCCGCGGGCGTCGACGGCGAAGACTGGAACTGCTCCGGGGGCATGAAGCGCGGCGTCCCCAGCAGCCGCGTAGACGAGCGCGCCCGCGTCGCCAGCTGCCCCGACTCGGGCGTCGCGTGGGCATCCTCGAGATCGTGGAGCAGGGTGGCGAGCCCGAAGTCGAGCACCACCACCCTGCCGTCGCGCGCACGCATGACGTTGCCGGGCTTGAAGTCCAGGTGCAGCACGTTGGCGCGGTGGGCCGCAGCCAGCCCCTGCCCCGCGCTCGTGTACGCATCGAGGATCTCGTCGGCGGTGGGCGACAGCTGGTCCACCCACTGGTCCAGGGTGACCCCGTCGACCAGCTCCATGACGATGAACAGCTCGTCGTGCTCGTCGAACACCGCCCAGTGGTCGGCCGGTCCGGGCATCCGCATCGCGGGACGGCTGGAGACGTCGTAGATGTTGACGACATTGGGATGCGACAGCCGAGCCAGCGCCTGCGCTTCGCTGCGCACGATCCGACGGGCATCGTCAGCGCGAGAGCCGTGCAGGCTGACGGCCTTGATCGCCACCAGGCGGTCGAGTTTCGGGTCGCGAGCGCGATAGACGCGGCCAAAACCGCCCGCACCCAGCAGGTCGATCAGGGCATAGCGTCCGATCTGGAGACCGGGCCCGGGCGGCTCGACTCCGAGCGCGGCCTTGACCTTCGCCAGCGCCCTCCACGCGTCAGCTGCGTCTACCGCCTGGGCCCGACAACGCTTCCACGAATCCAATGCCTTCACGCCAGAGTCGACGAAACCCGTTCGCCCTCATTGCTCTTATACCGGCTTAAGCTTTGCAGCGGGACCGAGGCGCTCGCCTTCTCATCGGCGGTTGCCCGCTGGTATCCTGCCTCGCCGAAACCAGAGCCTGGAAACCCTGCGGACGTAGTTCGCCCGCACCTTCCGGCGCCACGCATCACGTATCTTCGCGGTCGACCGAGCCTCCTTCGCGAGCGCTTCCACGGCCCCGATCGCACGCTACCGAGATCGCCGACGATGACGAGCAAAGCCGCCGAGGTTCGCGTCCGCTACGCCCCCGCCGCCGATCCGGTGGCCGAAGGTGATGCCTTCCGTCTGCGCATTCCCACCGATGGAATCCGCTCCGAGTGTCGGCTGGTCGCCGACCTCCAGCGACCAGGCGTGGTGCGCGACGCCCTGCTGACCATGGGTGAAATCCTCACCTCCGATCAGCGCTTCGCACCGCGCAGCCGAGCCGACTACCTGGCCTACCTGCTGGCGCAAGGCAAGCGCGTGACCCAGGAGGTCTGGAATGCCCAGCGCGAGTTCCTGGCCGCCAAGTACGGCGAGGCCGCGCAAGAAGAGTCGCCGCTCGATCCCGTGATTCGCGTCGACGAGCAAGGCTTGGGCCTCGAGGTGTTCTCGGCGGACGAGTCGGCCTACGCCCGGCTGTGGCTCCGAGCGGGTGCGGCCTACGACGCCAGCGAGGTGTCGTCGGGCACGTCGCACGTCCGCCTTGCCCCGCAGCTTCTCGCCGCGCTGGGCCGACTGCGTTCGTACCGAAGCTCGACCCTGGAGCTTTCACCCTCGGCCGAGAGCGAGAGCGACGAGCAGCGCTTCTTGGTCCCCATGCGCTGGATCCGGGCGTTTGGGCAGGTGCAGTCGGCCTCGACGCTCCCGCTGCGAAGCTTCCAGCTGGCGCCCATCGATCTGTACAACGTGCTGCTCACGCTTCGGCAGCAGCGTGCACGCAAGCCGCCCCGCGCCCTGCGATACGAGCTGGTTCCGGGCGAGCGCCCGCGGCTGGTGCTCGAGCCCTGGGAGCGCGTCATCGAGGCGACGGGTCCCGTCTACGAAGGCGCGATGCCGATGGTCGTACGCACGTGGGGCCGACAGCGGCTGACCGTGCTGTCGCGACTTCTGCCCCACGCCAAATCAGTGACGATCCATCTCGTCGGCGCCGGCCTGCCTGCCTTCTATGTGCTCGACCTCGGCGACGCCGAGCTGACGCTCGCCCTTTCGGGATGGACCGACGCGGGCTGGGCCGGCATCGCCAGCTTCGACCAGCTCGATGCCGGTCAGGTCGACGAGGTGTTGGCGCACAAGGTGCTTCAGCAGCTGGAGCAAGGCCCGTGCACGCTCGCCGAGCTCGCCGAGCACACCGTGCGCAGCAACACCGAGCTCCGACCCGCCCTGCTGCACCAGATCCAGCGCGGCCTCGTACTCCACGATCTGGCCGCACGACAGTTCGTGCACCGCCCACTGCTCGCCAGCCCCTTGCCCGTGGAAGCCCTGCGATTCCGCGACGCCCGAGAGGCCGAGGCCCATCGACTGCTCGACACCGACGACGCGGTCCGCGTGACGCGGGTCCACGACCTCGGGATCGAGGGCACCCGGATCGAGGGCGAGGTGAACGATCCACAGGCACACCGCAGCTACAAGACCTCCTTCACCCTCGATCGCGAGGGTCGGACCGTCGACGCGTCGTGCACGAGCCCGCAATTTCGCCGCAGCGGCCTCCGAGAGGGCCCCACGGTGCCGATGATCGCGCTTCGACTGGCCTATGCGCGACAGCGCGCAGAGCTGGAGCGAGCCCGGAACACGGAGGAAGGCAGAAAGCTGATCCGTGCCGAGACCCGGACCTTCGTCCGTCGGGATCGCAAGGGGTCACTCACCTTCCGCGTGAGCCTCGACCACCGCCAAGTCACGGTTCGCTGGGGCCCGCACCCTGATCGCATGCGCATGCAGAGGCTCCTGTTCGCCACCCCACAGGAGGCCAGCACCGAGTACTTCGGTCGTCTCGGTACGCTTTCGAGCCGAGGCTTCATCGACGCCAGCGCAGCGGACAGCCCGTGAGAGGCCCGGCCAGGACGAGGGCGGCGTCGAGGCACCGCCCCCGACCCCCCTCGCCGCGTGGCTCGACGTGGGCAGCAAGCCCGGTGCTGCTCGGTCTCCGTGTCGTGGGAGGGAGTCCGCCGACGGCGTCTCGACGCCGTGCTCGTTCTTGCCGACTCTCTGACCGATTGTCGCGTCAGACGAGCCTGATCGCGTTGACACCACGCGCGAGGATGGCTAGCGTGGCGCACGTCTTTTTCCGTGTCGCGGGGAGAGGGAACCGAGTTCGTTAGCCACGTGCCTAGCACACGGGTGGCGCTGCGCCGCCCTGGACTAACAACACCGCATCACTCCACAAGGTAGGCTGTTCGTGGTTTGTCAGGTACGGAGGGGGTACTGGCGACCGGGTTATCTGGGACAACCACGCAGCCGTCGTTCAACCCAGTCGCCAGTACCCCCTCCGTACCACAAACCGGTGAGCCTACCGTGTCCCCTGTCGAGAAGTAGCGTCTCAGTTCCCTTTCCTCGCCGGCTCGGAATCTTCCGACCGGCTGCGACGCTGGCCCACCTCCCCTGCACTCACCCATGACCGACGCGACCTCTTCGACCGAGCGTGTCTTGCCCCCCTGGCCCGAGATCGCGGAAGCCGGGGGAATCGATTCCTGGGTCGTGGTCGAGCTGCAGGCCCGCGGTCTGTGGGAGGAGGGCGTGGACACCTCCACGCTGTCCGACCGCGAGCGCAAGAAATACAAGTCCCGCCGTGAAGAAGAGCGTCGGGTTCGCAAACAGCTACGCCGCCACGCGTGGTCCCAGTTTCGCGAAAACCACTTGGTCCACGTCGGCGCGGGCATCTTCTATCACGACACCGCCGACGTCGATCGCCACGACATCGCCGACATCGACTCGCGTCGGCAAGACAACGCGCTGCCGGAGCTTCCGCAGTCGGGTGCGCTGGCCAAGGCCCTGGGCATCTCGATGCCGAGGCTGCGCTGGCTGGTGTTCCACCGCGAGGTCGACCAGGGCACGCACTACCATCGGTGGCACGTGCCCAAGCGCGACGGCGGGAAGCGGCTCATCAGCGCCCCCAAGCCGCAGCTCAAGCAAGCCCAAAAATGGATCGCGCGGCAGATCACCGAGCACCTGCCCGTGCATGGTGCCGCGCACGGATTCGTGGCCGGCCGTAGCACGGTGACCAACGCAGCCGTGCATGCGGGTGCAGCCGTAGTGGTCAAGCTCGACCTTCGCGACTTCTACCCCACCATCACCATGCCGCGGGTCAAGGGCCTGTTCCGCAAGGCTGGCTATGGGGAGCAGGTCGCCACCGTGCTCGCGCTGCTGTGCACCGAGTCTCCGCGCGAGGTCATCGAGCTGCGCGGCAAGCCGCACCACGTGGCGATCGGTCCCCGCTCGCTGCCCCAAGGCGCTCCCACCAGCCCCTCGATCACCAACGCACTGTGCCTGCGTATGGATCGTCGCATGCACGGCCTGGCGGTCAAGCTGGGGTTTCGCTACTCGCGGTACGCCGACGACCTCACCTACTCATGGCACGGCGAGGGTGAGGCTCCGCTGGGCAAGCTGCTGCACCGCGTCCGCACCATCGTGTCGAGCGAGGGCTTCGAGGTCCATCCCGCCAAGACCCGGGTGATGCGATCGGGTCGGCGGCAGAAGGTCACCGGCTTGGTGGTCAACGCTCCGGCCGAGGGGGCGCAGGGCGTGGTCCCGGCTCGTGTTCCTCGCAAGCTGCGACGACGGCTGCGGGCCGCGCTGCACAACCGAGCGAAGGGCAAGGCGGGCCCGGAGCCGCTGCAGCAGCTCCAGGGTTTCGCCGCCTACGTGTACATGACCGACCCCGCGCAAGGCCGCAGCCTGCTGGATCAGGCCAACAGCCTGCGCGAGGACGAGCCCCCCACCTCTGAACCGGCAGGCCCGACATGAGCGATTCTTGGGACGTCAGCCTCCAACTGGTCGACGGTAGCTCGCGCAAGTTTTGGCGTGCGCGGGTCGAGGGCGGCAACCTCACCATTAACTACGGACGCATCGGGACCAACGGTCAGACGCAGCTCAAGCAGCTGGGCACCGAAGACAAAGCCCGCGCCGAGCTGGAGAAGGTGGGCAAGTCCAAGCGCCGCAAGGGCTACGAAGACGCCGGCGATGCCGCCCCCGCGGCGAGTGCTGCTCCGGCCGCTCCTGCGCTCTCGGTCGTGCCCGAGTCCTCTCGTGACACCACCGCAACCCTGACGTTCAGCGCTTCGGGTCGCACGGTGGAAGCACGGCTCCAAGTCGTGGAGGGTGTGCTCAAGACCGAGGTCGCCGAGCGGTTCGCCAACGAAGACGACGCCACCGCAGCCCTCGACCGCGCCCGCAAGGCTCTGGTCGACGACGGCTG
>JAHZJA010001082.1 GCA_022601155.1 Deltaproteobacteria bacterium
ACCCGCTCCTGCTCGTCACACGCGACGCGCAGGCACTGCTCGGTCCCCACCCCCAAGAAGCTGCAGACGGTCTCGAGCGAGTAGTGATTGGACCACGTCGTCACCACCACTGCGTTGCCGTCGAGACCGTGTGCCACCGAGCTCCGTCCTCCGCGGTTGAGCCCCTGCTTGACCGCGTACAGCAGCGTGGCCTTGCCGCCGAAGGTACTGCAGCCCCCCGCCGCGTCGGCATCCCAGCCTGCGAGACCAGCCAGCCACCCCACCAGCTTCTTCTCGTAGACCAGCATCTTGCCGCAGTAGAAGTCCCAGATCGTGTTCACGTTGAACAGCGAAGCGAGGGTGCTGGCCGCGACGACGTCGAGCAGCGGCGCGGGCAAGACGTTGAACGCCAGCCGCGGCTCGTGGGGCCGCAAGCAGCCGCGGAACATCTCGCCCAGCAGTCGACGGGCGGCGTCGGGCTCGAGGGGCTGGTCCGGCACATCGAGGGCGGCCAGCTCGTCGGCGTAGTGAAAGTGACCCTCGAAATCCACGCGGTGCGACCCGGCGTGGGAATGGCGGTGGATCTCCCCGTGCAGCGCCGCGATCTGGTCGAGCAAGGTGCCGAGGTTGTGCTCGTCGGGCGCCAAGACGGCACCGCGCAACCGGTCGCGAAACTCAGACATGGCACACCTCGTCCTCCACCAGCTCGGCCAGCTCGGCCAGGCGCAGCCGCTTGGCGTCGAGACTCGGGTGGTCGTTGGGCTGCGTGAGCACGAACGCCAGGGCATCGGCGAGAGCGTGGCGATCGCTTCGCACTGCAAGTGCCGCGAGCTGCTCGTCGATGCGCTTGGGCGCGCGAAAGTAGGTGCGGTGGGCGGCGAACAGCCGCTGGACCAGCGCATTGACGGCCAGACCCACCAGCTCGAACGCGTAGTAGGTGTCACGTCGGGCGATGGCCGATGTCAGGCGATCGAGATAGTAGGCGGTGAGCCATCGTTCGTCGCGCAGGATCGTCTCGCGCAGACGCTCGGGGTAGACTCGAACCCGCTCGCACACGCGTGCGCCCCCACCTTCGGGATCGTAGATCGGCACGGCGTCAGCCAACGCGGCGAGAAAGCCCGTCGGGTAGTAGAAGCCGACCTTGCGACACCGGCCCGCCGCGATGGCCTCGACCTTGGCCTCGATCTCGGCCTGCGTGTAGTAGCAGATGCAGACCTCTCGGTTACCGATCACGAAGTCGTCTGTGGTGCCGAACTCCCAGCTGACGTCGTCGAAGATGTTGACCGCGTGTTCGTCGGTGTGGGCGAGGATCTGCTGCCACCGCAGCCGGGCCGCAGGGGGAGCTGGATCGCAGATCGCAACGTAGTCCCAGTCGGAGACTTCAGACATCCGACCACGTGCACGCGATCCCACTGTGAGCACGGTGCGGACCTCGGGGCGGGCACATACGGCCGCCACCCATGCCTGCCTACGCAGCTGTGGCGAGGTCTGCCCGCCCTGCGCCGCATCACCCCGCAAGGGGTTTGCTCTAGACCACTGCGTCGCTCGCCGTGCTTCCATCTGTCGTACTCACCGCCGCGCTTCACCGAGGCTCGTGGCAGATGTAGACCCACGCTCGGGCTGGCGCTTGAACAAAACGGACATCGAGGGATGAGACGCGTCGAACCGCCCAACCGCCCAACCATCCCAACCGCCTAGACCCGCAATACCCAGCGTCGGACACTGTGAACTTCGACGATGCCCCCGGTTTCGAGTGCAAGGACGGAGTCCGGCTATCGCGTGCGCTACTGGGAGCGATCGACGTCCTGTGGGCTCCTTGGTCTCGACGCGACCTGGTCACTGCAGCTGGCGCCACAGCTCGGCTCGCTGGTCCACCGACCTCCGGCGTGCCCTGCCGCGCAGGTCATCTACGATCTCGTGCACCGACGGCTGTGGATCAAGGGTGCCCATGTTCGACCGGAGCCCACGCGACTGGGCGCGGACAGCCGGTACTGCGGGCTGCGACTACAGCCGAGCGCGGCGACCTGGCTCGTGGGCAGTGTCGCCTTCGATCTGCGCAATCGCGTGCTGCCGTGGCGCGAGGTGACCCGCGATCCCTGGTGGCACACGCTGTCGAGTGCGCTCGAAGACATCGGCACTGCCGACGCTGCGCTGGAGACCTTCGTCGTGCACCTACGCCGTCGTCCGCTGCCTCCGATCGATCGAGCCGCCGAGCGAGCACGCCAGCTCGTCGACGCGTACACACTCGGTGCCGAGGGCCGCGACTGCGCCGATCCGTCCCGGCTGGTCGACAACATCGCCCGGTCCGTCGATCTGTCTCCCCGACAGCTCCGGCGTCGCTTCTGTCGGGCGGTCGGGCTCGGCATCAAGGCCTACCAACAAACGGTGCGCGTGCGGGCCTGTGCGCAGCGCATGCTCGGCGAGCCCGCCACGCACCTCGCCAGCATTGCCCACACCGCGGGATTTGCCGACCAGGCTCACCTGACGCGCCAGTTTCGGGCACACGTGGGCATGACCCCCTCGCGGTATCGGTCGGACTACGCCGACCTCAGTGATCAGCAGCCCGCCGGTACGATCCGCCACGTCGTCGCCTGAGCGATGACCCCGGTCCGCGGCCCTGCACGCCGGACCGCGCTCACCGCTGGTCCCCGGCATCAGGCCCCACGACTCTCCAGGGGCGGTCACTTCCGTGTGAACCGGAACCGTATGCAGTCGCCACCATCCGGTCGATCGAGATCGTGGAGCTCGCATGGCACCGGTCGCGGGGTCGTCACCACCACGTTGGTGATGTTCACCCGCGTCACGGCGAAGCAGCAACGGCAGCCCAGCGTTCACACCACGCCAGCCGGCAGCAGCCCTGCGCCGAGCAGCATCGAGCAGTACCAGTCGGTGAACAGCACTTAGGTCCGATGCAACGCGCGTGTTCGCTGATCGAGGACCAGTCGCGCGGCGATCACCCAGCACAGCATCGTCGTGATTCCCTCCTACCAGGGGCGTGTACGGAGCATGTGTACCTTTCGAGTCGACACGCCAGCAGGGGCCACAACCCAACGCTCGACCACGGACGGCCCGCGGATGCTGGCGGCGTGCCCACGCTCGTGGGACTCACCTCTCCTTGGCGATGTCCGAGGACGGACTTGGCCAACAAATGTGCACCGCCTTCGCGAGGAGCCGGTGCGCCTGCCCTTACCACCGGTGGCTCGGCTCCGGCGATGCGCCCCGGCCACGCCACGCCCGGCCGCTTCAGCCCACCTCGGCCGCGGGCGCTTCGGCCACGCGCACCTGGGAGTGCTCGCCGTCCAGCTCCGTCCAGGCCCACACGATGCGGTCGCCGCTCACCGCGGTGCGAGGAAATCCCGAGCCGCGGGCGGTCTGCGTGGCGGCCACCGCGTGAGCCGGGCCGACGACACCAGCCGCCGTCACCCGCCGGGCGATGATCATGGCGTCGCCCGTCGTTCCCGTGCGCTCGATGAACGTCACGATCGCCGTGCTCGCATCGAGAGCGACCACCGAGACGCGACCGACCGGGTGCCCCAGATCGACGCGGGCCGGAGCACCAAACGCGCCGCCGACCGGGCCAAAGGCAACCTGCACCCGTGGCGCCTCGGCCGGCGCCGAGAACCACGCGACGATCAGCTGGTCGCCCCGCGAGACCAACGACGGCCCGTTGACGGGACATCCCGCGATGATCCACCCATCGTCGTAGACGGGCTCGCCCAGCCGTGGATGCGGGCCCGCCACGTGAATGTCTCGGATCTCGCCCAGCGCTCGGTCGCGATAGGCGACAACGGGACCGCGCGGGGTGGAGGCAGCCGAGGTCTGACAGCAGTCGCAGACGCGATCGTCGACCAGTCCGCGCTCCGTGGGCGGGCCCGTGCGGCCGAGCACCGCCGTGCGAAGCTGCATCTGTCCGCCGTGCTCGGTCGACTCGCGTCCGTCCAACCAGAACGCGGCCAGGGTGTCGTTGGGCGCGCTCGCGAACGAGACGAACCCATACTCGGGCCCGCCGATGTGATCGTGCAGCGCCTGTGGCTCCGACCAGGTGAGGCCCTCGTCGAGGGAGCGAGACCACCGAATGCCGTACCCCGGGCCCGGCTTTGCGCGCTCGAGCCACGTGGCGACCAGCGTGCCATCGGACAACGCCGCCGCCGCGGGGAAGTCCGCCCAGTTTTCGAACAGTGCGCCCTGCACCACCGTGACCGGAGCACTCCAGCCGGCCTCGGAGCGTTGGGACAGGCGCAGCGCCGCGGTCTCATCGCCCGTCGACTCGACCCAGCTGAGGACGAGCTGGCCATCTGCGGTGGTGAAGAGGTTGGGCGTCGCCGAGTCCAGCGCGGGCGACAGCGCGACCGGCTGCAGTCCCTTCAGCGGCACGGGCGGGGCCTGGGGCTCAGGCTCGACCTTGCTCGCGCGCGGTGAGGGCGTCGCCGCGTCGTCGCGACAGCCCACCAGCCCCAGTCCCATGCTCATGACCAACGACAATGCAGCGCCAGCCGAGCGCAAGATGGAACGAGCGCGCGAGCGATCTGCGGCCGGCCCTGTCGCTGCACGATCCCCAGTCACGCCTGCGCTGCCTAGGACTCGTGCTCGTCGTCCGCATCCGCTGGGGACTGTGGGTCGTCGTCCCCGTCGAGCTTGGGCGCGTCCAGCTCCAGCGTCTGGACGATGGAGTCCTCGTCCAGGGGGTGCTCCCGCTTCGCACCTTCGAGGGCCGCATGCTGGTGCTCGCGCTCCCTTTGCTGCAGCTCCTTGTCTTCCTTGGTGCGACCATGGGCCAACGCATTGGCGTCGGCTTGCTTGGCCTCGGCTTCACGCTGCTTCCGCTTGCGAAAACGGCCGAGGTTGATCACCTTGCTCATGGCTTGACTCCGGTCGCGAGCACCAGCGTGCCCCCGTGCTTGGGTAGTGAAGGCAGCTCGCGACGCTCGTAGCTGTCGGCGACCGCTTCGAGCGGGCCCCAGGTCTCACGCTGGATCTCTGCGCGGGCCACCAGGTTGACCATACGCCCCTGGAAGGACGGGCGTGCCGCATGACAGTCGACGATGACGCACCGACCCCCGGGACGAAGCAGGCCCCACAGCCGCTCGAACGCAGACTCCCACTGCGGGAACGCGCTCAGACCACAGAAGATGTGCAGTCGATCGATCTGTGGGGCTCGTCCGCGCACCTCGGCCAACATCGCAGCATCCACCGCGTGAACGTCGGCGACGCCCAGGAACACGTTGGACCACGCGTTGGCGGCGACACGGGCTTGCGCGCGGCTGAGCATGCCCTTGCTGCCGTCCAGTCCGATGACCGCGCCGTCTTGGCCTACGCCCGCCAACAGCCCCTCGAACGCCTGTCCCGTGCCACACGGGAGGTCGAGCACCGTATGGCCGGGCTCGAGCTCGAGCGCTTCGACCGCAGCCTGACGGGTGTCCACGTACAGCGGCTCGACCGACGCGTCGTAGAACCGGGAGAAGAGATCGTACCAACCCATGGCTGCCCGTCGCTATCGCATCTTGGGCCGCTCCAGACAATGGCTGGACCCGAGTTTGGCCGGGGAGCGATCCTCGCGGCCGTGGCGACCGTACGGCACACGAAGCCGTGCCAGGGTACGTTCGCAGCCGCGGGCGCGTGCGTCCCATGCGAGGATGGGTGAAGGTGACCGAAACCGTCACGAGCTTTTGTCGGATCTGCGAGGCCCTTTGCGGGCTGGAGATCGATGTCGATCGCGAGCGCGGGCAGATCGTGCAGATTCGCCCCGATCGCAACCACGTGGTGACCAAGGGCTTCGCCTGCATCAAGGGCCTGCGACAGCACGAGATCTACCAGTCGGCCGATCGCCTGCGACAGCCGCTGCGCCGTGAGGGCGGCAAGCACCGCCCGATCTCGTGGGACCAGGCGTTGTCGGAGATCGGCCAGCGCGTCGCGGCGATCCGAGGCGACCACCACCCCGACGCCATCGCGATGTACGTGGGCACGGCGGCCGGCTTCTCCATGCTGCACGCACCCTTTGCCCAGGGGTTCATGCAGGGGATCGGCTCGCGCAGCTCGTATTCCTCGGCCACGCAAGACTGCAGCAACAAATTCGCCGTCGCGAACTTGATGTACGGGTTTCCGTTCATCCAGCCATTCCCCGATGTCGATCGCACGCGGTGCTTGGTGGTGGTGGGGGCCAACCCCGCCGTATCCAAGTGGAGCTTCCTGCACGTGACCAACCCGGTGCAGCGGCTCAAGGCGATCGTTGCGGCCGGGGGCTCGGTGTTCGTGGTCGATCCGCGACGCACGGAATCGGCGAAGGTCACGGGCGAGCACGTGTTCATCCGCCCGGGCACCGACGTGTTCTTCTACCTGGCGTTCCTCCACGAGCTGTTCGCCAAAGATGCCATCGACCAGGCGCGGGTGGCCGCCCACACCCAAGGGGTGGACGCCCTGCGCACGCTGTCGCAGCCGTGGACCCCCGAGCGCTGCGCCGAGGTGACCCGCATCCCCGCGCAGATGTTGCGCCACATCGTCGAGACCTACGTACGAGCCGACGGCGCCGCCCTGTACTGCTCCACTGGGGTGAACATGGGCGGACAGGGCTCGCTGGCGTTTTGGCTGCAAGAGTCGATCAACGCCCTGTCGGGCAACCTCGACCGCCCCGGGGGCACGCTGGTGGGCGAGGGGATCTTCGACTTCCCCGCCTTCGCCAAGAAGCGCGGCCTGCTGGTCCGCAACGATCGCTCGCGCGTGGGCGGCCTGCCCATGGTCAACGATGCGATGCCCGGCGGCGTGTTGGCCGACGAGATCCTCACCCCCGGGCCCAAGCAAGTGCGTGCGTTGTTCGTCACGGGCGGCAACCCTCTGCTCACCATGCCCAACGCGGCGCGGCTGCGCGAGGCGTTCGGCAAGCTGGAGCTGCTGGTCTCCCTCGACATCCTCCCCGGGGAGACCTCGCAAGAGGCCGACTACGTGCTGCCCTGCACGTCCCCGATGGAGCGCGCCGATCTCCCGTTCCTGTTCCCGCTGTGGCTGGGGATGCAGAGCCAGCCGTACCTCCAGGCGACCGAGGCCGTGACCGCGCCGCCAGGGGAAGCCCGCGATGAAGCGACGATCTACCTCGACCTGGCGCGCGCCAGCGGGGTGAACCTGTTCGGCTCGGCGGTGGCCCAGCGCATGCTCGAGGGGGCCAGTCGCACCTATGGCTGGCTCAACCGCGACAAGGGACGCGCAGTGCCGCAGTCGTGGTTGTTGTCGCTGATGCTGCGCGCAACCGGCCACGGCAGCTTCGCGCGCCTGCTCGCCGAGCGCGACGGGCAGCGCGTCTCGCTCGGCACGCGCCTGGTGCATGGGCCCAAGGAGTCGGCGCGCGACCACCGCGAGCGGCTCGCGCGCGAGGGCTGGGTG
>JAHZJA010001083.1 GCA_022601155.1 Deltaproteobacteria bacterium
CACACCCATAGAGGTCGCCGAACAGTTAAACATCCAGGTCAGGACGCTAGATCACTGGGCACACCACAATCAGGGCCCCGCCTACGTAAAAGTCGGTCGACTTCGGCGCTACAGGCAGAGCGACGTGGACCATTACCTAACGTCGCGGACTGTCGACGCCGGAAAGTGAAGGCGCGATGACGGACCGTGAATGCATTGCTCCTGCGGTCGTAATCAACGGCAGCCGGTATCCGTTGACTCTGAGCACTGTGCAAGCTGCGAAATTTCTTGACTGTTCCGCCCAGAGACTCCGTGCTGAACGGTCGAACGACACTTTGCCTGTCCGCCCTCTCGAACTCGGCAGCCGATTGCGGTGGCCGACGCTGCTCGTCGCCAGGGCCGTCGGCCTTGATGCCGAAGTAATCGAACAGTCCTAGATCGAGCGGGTGGCCTGGGGCATGGTCCGAGACCGAGCACACCGCCTCCTAGCGGCAGTTGCTTGGCCGGTCACGCACGGCGGTCCCCTTGCACAGAAGGGATGAGGCGTGACCCCATCGCCCCGGCCCCCGCTCACCCGATGTCCACCCACGGGCGAACCGCCCCAGCTGCCCCTCTGCTCGCTGGCCGGTTCAGCGCACCCGAGACAGCTCGTCGTCTCGGCATGCCCGTGGGTGGACGCCCCACCCGACCTCCAACGAAAGACCCCCGCCGAATGACCGAAGCAGACATCTACGAAGCCGCAACCTACGCCCTCGCCATTCTCGCCAGCATCGGCATAGCCGCCGCGATAGGACTCCTCCTCGTCGTAGCCCTCGTCGAGGTGTTCGGCCGATGAGCGATACATCGACTCCTTCGCCCACCGAGATCTTCGGTCCAAACGGCGACCAGATCGCCACCGCCATGTGTCTGCTCTGCGACAGCCAGGAGGCCAGCGTCAACCCAAGGCTCGCACATGAGGCGTACGGCGTAGCGATACAAAGCTGCCTGACTAACCGGGAATACGTGGCCGAACGAGGCACCCACCTCCTGCGGCACTGCGCCACCGAGGACCCGGCCACGACCGCGATGAACGTGCTGGCTGCGGTGGCCGGCATGTTCGCCCGTTCGATGGCGAAAGACGACGACTACGCCATCGTCTCCACCCTCGCGACTCTCGCCGCCGGGGTCGGCATGGCCGACCCCTCTGAGGTGTTCGGCCGATGACGATCACGCCCGACCAGTGCCGCCACGCCGCCCTCGAAATGCTCGAGTCAGCCCACAACTACCTACGCCAGGCCCACCACTCGACCAGCAGCATCGAATCCGGCGACACCGCCGACAGCGCCCCCCTGTCCGTATTCATCGACACCTGCCGAGTACTCGCCCGGGCCTACCTCACGTGCGCCTGCAAGATCCTCGACCCCGGCCGCCTGGTCCACGACGTCGAGCAGTTCCTCGACGAGCTCCCAGGGGGACAAGCCGCCGTCCACCTCGGAGCTGAGCAGTACGCCGCCGTGGTGGCCGCATGGATCGATCAACACGGGGCGGCTGGCCGATGACCGCGCCCGTCGAACACCACGACGACGACCCCGCATGGTCCCACCCCGACTGGCACGGCATCGGCCACCGGCCACCGAGCTTCACCGATGAACCCCTCGGCCGGCAGCTGATCACCATGGCCCTGATCTTCTTCGGGTTCATGGCCGTCGGCATCGTCGTCATCACCTTCGGCGTCGTCCTGATCGGAGCTGCAACACCATGACCGCACTCAAGTTCGGGAAGGTTCGCTACGGCCTCTACCAGGCTCAGCGCGACGGCCACTACTACGAGATCGAGAACACCGGCGGCGAAGGCTGGAAAACCAGCCACGGGCTCACCGCTGGCTCGACCACCACCGAGGTCATCGAGTTCGGCATACGACGCGCCCGCCTTGCCGACGCCAAGACCGACGCCGAACAGCACTACCTCGGAGGCAACGGATGACCGCCGGCGTGCAAGAGCGGGCCGACTGGCTCGAACGTCGACGGTCAGGCATCGGAGCCAGCGACGTCGCCGGCATCCTCGGCCTCTCAAACTGGGCGTCACCGTGGTCGATTTGGGCTGACAAGACCGGCCTACTCCCGATCGACGAAGGCCTGGGCGACGACGACCCGAGAGAGTTCGGCCAACGAGCCGAGGCAATGATCGGCCCATGGTTCCACGACCGCACCGGCCTGCACGTCGCTGGCGAACAGACCGAACTGAAATCCAAGAGCAGCCCGCACCACATGGCCACGCTCGACGGGTTCGTCACCGACACCGAGCCTCCAATCGGTCTCGCTGAGCTCTGGGAGCTGGGCGTCTACCGCGACGTCGAGGGTGTACTCGAAATCAAGACCGACTACGGCCGCCCATGGGACGAAGTGCCAGCCCACTACCAGGCCCAAGGCCAGTGGCAGATGCACGTCGCCGACCTCGACCGCGCATGGTTTGCCGTGCTCCACTCCCGCCGCTTCCGTGTGTACGAACTCGAACGAGACCAGGCCGACATCGACTTCATGGTCGACAAGGTCGACGAGTTCTGGCATGACCACGTCCGCGCTGGCGTCGCTCCCCCGATCGACGGCCACGACGCAACCCTCGCCGCCCTCGCGTCGATCTACCCGAAGCACGTCCCCAAGTCGACCACCCCGATCGATGACGTAGCGGGAGCGCTCCGGCTCCTCGTCGAAGCCAAGGCAGCGAAGAAGGAAGCCGAACAGTCGGCCGACGCCGCTGCGGCTGTTCTCCGTTGGTCGATTGGCGACAACTACGAGGGGACGATCGGCGGCCAACGGGCCGTCACCCTCGGCAACCAGACCCGCAAGACCACCTGCAAGCACTGCGGCGAGACCGACGAATCAGCCCCCTTCCGCGTGCTCCGACCCGCCAAGGAGTTCACCGAATGAACGTCCGCTCCGCTGTCGAGGCCCGAGACAATGCCATTCAGGCAGCCGCCGACGAAACGCCGCTTCCAGCTCTGGTCGCCCAGGCCGTCGAACGCCAAGCGGACGTGCTCCAAGCAGTCCTACCGGAGCACATGGACCGCGCCAGGTTCGAACAGATCACCCTGGCTGCGATCAAAGGCACCCCGAAGCTCGTCCGATGCTTCGAAACCCTCGAAGGACGAACGTCGGTCCTGTTCGGCGTCATCCAAGCCGCATCGGCCGGCCTTGAAATCAACTCGATCGCCAAAGAGGCGTGGCTGATCCCCCGCGAGGTGTCGTACAAGCACGGCAACGACTGGCGCAAGCGGATGGAAGCCACCCTGCAGCTCGACTACCGCGGTGTGAAGAAGCTCGCCCGCCGCGACCCCGCCGTCTCCCAGATCTTCGCCGAGGTCGTCCGCGACGGCGACCACTTCATCCACCGTCGAGGACTCGACGCCGACGTCCTCGAGCACGAACCTGTCGGCGACTCAAACCGGGAACTCACCCACGCCTACGCCGTCGTCCGCTACCACGACTCCCCCGCGACCTACATGGTCCTCGACCGGGCCGCCGTGGAGAAGCGCCGAGCGATGAGTACCGGCTACCGCTTCGACCTCGCGAAGACGCCAGAGAAGCGTACCAACCCGTGGTTCACCTGGGAGGCCGAGCAGTGGCGTAAGACCGCCATTCACGCCATCAAGGGCGAACTCGACCTGGCCCCCGACATCGCCCGCGTGCTGGCTGGCGACGACCGCCCACTACGGCTCAACGAAGGCACAGGCGACATCGAACCCACGGCCGAGATCGAAGACATCGAGACGCCGGCCCTCGAAGCAGTGCCAGACCCGACCCCCGACGACACCGAGCCTGACCAAGCACCCCAAGGCCTCCAAGTCACAGACCTGATCACGGCAGCCGTCGAACACGGCCACATCGCCAAGAACTCAGGCCACGGCACCCGCCGCAAGAAGCTCATGGCGCTCGCGACCGACCTGATCGGCGTCACCGTCACCGACCCCGACGAACTGGTAGCCGACCAGTCGGTCGCCGAGGAGCTCCTCGCAAGGCTCGCCGAGACTAAGGACGCCGGATGAACAGCCAGTTCGCTGCCTACACACGATCGACAGCGTTCTCGATGTCGCTGTCGGCCAAGATGATCGACCGTCTCGTGTCCATCTGGCACGTCCACGACGTCGCCACCCGCTACGACTGGTGGGAACCACCAGCGACCGTGTGCGCAACCGGTGAAGCATCAACCAGCTCGCAGACCGACGCAGCTTTGACTCGCCGCGGTCTCCTCGAGCACGACACTGACCGACTGGCCGACTTCGGGCTGAGACATGACGGGCAGCGGGTCGCTTTGCCCACCGTCAAGCTGACCGAACCGGGGATATTGACTGCGCAGCTTGTCATCGCTGCCGGCTTCCAGCCCACGAAAGCACGCATCGGATTCGGGGGCGGCATCGACGCCCACCCCGACGACTGCGACCACCTCGGTGGCCGGCATGAGGGCCGCATGGTCTGGCTGACCAACGCCGACGGGTCACCCGGTGACTGCAACATCGAGCCGATCGAGCTGCCCCGCGACCGTCGGCTCGATCTGTGGGAGCCAGGCGACGAGATCTACTACGAGCACATGTCGATGAAAGACATGGGCGAGCTGAACAACAAGAAGATCGACGCCGAACGCGCAGCCCGCGGCGAAACCGGACCACGACCAGAGGTCGTCATATGACGACCCACCAGATCGACACACCGGCGGCCCGTCTAGTCGCCCAGGCCGCAACCGCCGGTGTGTCACACCACGACCCCGCGCCGCCACATGCGGCGGGAACCTGTGCGGCAGGCGCGGGGTCACCGCACGGCTCGGCACCAAACAGGGCTACGGCGGGTCCTGTCGGTGCCGAGCCCGCCGAATGCATCCACGGTCTCGAACCCGACTGGTGCAGCCTCTGCGGCCCCACAGCCCCACCCAAAACTCGGACGCTCCGCTCCACCGGACCGATCATCCAAGCCCGCCACAGAGGCCACTGCGATGCCTGCGAACAACCAATCCAACCAGGCGACCCGATCGCCCGATGCCTAGACGACATATGGCGACACACCCACTGCATCTCCCTACAACCAACACACCGCCGCTACCCGATATCGGCGCACAAATGCGGGCACCGGCCGTCACGACGCATCCCGATCGAAGGAACCGACCGCGCTGTCTGCGACGACTGCGGCAGCTACATGAACGCATCGCGCCCGCCGCTCCCGGCCGAGCCGGCCAACGCTGGAATGGGCGGGCGCGATGCAGCTGCGGTGGAGGAATGAGCGTGGCCGCCACCAAATGGGCCTGGGAACAGGCGGCCGAATTGAGCCACATAGAACTACTAGTTCTGCTCGCCTATGCGGATTATGCCGACGATGAAGGTCGAGCCTGGCCGCGCAACAAGACGGTCGCTACAAAGGTTAACCTAGACGCCCGATCCGTCCGTCGGGTCGTCGCCAAGCTCGAAGAGAAGGCCCGCCTTCATCGGCTCGTCAATGCCTTCGCTGGCGGCTGCGAACAGATCCCGGAAGGTCGCCGGCCCAACGTCGTGCAGCTCCACCTGGGAGGACACACCAGTCCCCCCACGGAGGACAGCAGGGTCCGGGGTGGGGGGACAAGCCCGTCCGGGGTGGGGGGACCGAGCGGTCCTCCAGAACTGTCATTGGAACTACCAAAGGAACTAACTACACCCTCAGTTCACCAGAGACCCGCCGCTCCAGACGAGGCCAGACGAGACGACGAGAAGGCAGTCGACGAGCCCACGGCCGGGATCGACATCGCCCGCCAAATCTCCCAAGCCCACGGCCACGTCAACGCCCCACGGAACTGGAAAGGGCTCGTAGCCGCCTGCGAAAGCGCACTA
>JAHZJA010001084.1 GCA_022601155.1 Deltaproteobacteria bacterium
CTGAGGGCGGTCCATAGCGCCATTCGCGGCGGTTTCCTCGCACGCGGCGCCACCAGATCACCGCCCGGACCGCCCCCCGTGAGGCTTCGCGGACCCTGGAATTCCCTCACTTTTTGGGCGCCATCGGGTGGGCGTGAAATGCTGCGCCGTACCCTCGTGGCCAGACCCTCGCCGAGTGCGCGATGCAACAACTTTGCATAACGAAATCAATGGCTTGGCCTTCGATCTAGCTCTCGGCCGCCCTGCGGGGGCGCGATTCAGATCACTACAATGACCTATCAATTCCCTATCACTGTCATTCACTTACATATCTCTGACGCGCAATCGTCGCGTTGACGGACTTTCGATCGGCGTCGACAATGTACGTGCTCCGTACGCATGGACCCGGAACGCAACCAGGGGATCAACTCCCCCTCCGCAGGCAACGACACCGCTGCCGTCGTACCCGTTTCGGTCGACGTCGAACCGGTGGCGGACGAGGTGACGGTGCCTGCTGCCGTTGCACCGGAGGCTCCGCAGGCACCTGCGGCGCCCCAGCCCAAGCAGCGTCGGACGCGTCCAAAGGCGGGCACGCACCCCAACAACGTCCGTCGTCTGCGTCAGGGCGGGATGATGAGCAAGGCCGAGCTCGCGCGTCGAGCAGGGGTGAGCCCGTTGACGATCGACAGGGTCGAAGCCGGGTGTCCGTGCCGGATGGACACCAAGCGCAAAATTCTCGAGGCGTTGGGTCTGCAGCCGTCCGCGGCCAAAGAGGTCTTTCCCGACCTCGACCTTCCGTAGGCCCGACCGCCGCACGGTGGGCTGCACCGCGGGCCTCAGCGCGCGCTGCAACATCGGCCGACGGTTGGGGCGCAATCGGGCCCGTAGTTTCCATCCGTAGCTTCGGCCGCGGATTTGGCTTGGAGTCGAGTCTCCGGTGGAGCCACGTCGGCGTCCGCCGGTTCATCGCCGGCAATCATGTCGTTCCTCGCCCCAGGGCGGTGGGACCACCCACTGGCCGCGTCGCACTCGACGTCGGCAGGAGGGCTGTCTAGCCCCATGAGCAAGCAGTGTATCGGCCTCGACATCGGATCGAGCGCGATCAAGCTCGTGCAGCTCAAGGTCGGGCGGCGCGGCATATCGTTGATGAATTTCGGGATCGAGCCGGTCCCGCCGCAATCGATCGTGGACGGTGTGGTGATGAACCACAGCGCCGTGGTCGACGCGCTCCGCAATCTCCCCCGACGGATCCACCTGCGCGGCAAGGGCTTGGCCCTCGCTGTGTCGGGCAACGCGGTCATCATCAAGCGCATCACCATTCCGGCCATGGACGGGCCCGCGCTCGACGAGCAGATGGAATGGGAAGTGCGTCAGAACATTCCGTTTTCTCGTGAAGACGTGATCGTCGACCACGAGGTGCTCGTCCAGCAGACACCGCAAGGCCAGATGGAGGTGCTGCTGGTCGCGGCCAAGCGTGACGTGGTGCAGCAGTTCACGCAGGCGGTTCGCGATGCCGGGCTGTCGCCGGTCGTGGTCGATACCGCTGCCTTCGCCCTGCAAAACGCGGTCGAGGGCGGCATCGGCTACGCGCCGGGCGAGACGGTCGCCATCATCAACGTCGGCGCCTCCTACTCCACGCTGAGCATCGTGGGCGAAGGCATGCCGGCCTTCAACCGCGACGTGGCCGCGGGGGGCAACACCTACACGCAGGCGATTCAGCAGCGCCTGGCGGTGAGCACCGACGGCGCCGAGGCCTACAAGGTCGGTGGAGCCATCGCCGCTGCAGGCGCGGGCGCCGACGTGGTCCCGCAAGAGGTGCATCGCATCCTCGCGCAGGTCTCCGAGCAAGTCGCCGAGCAGTTCCAGCGCTCACTCGACTTCTACATCAACGACGCGGTCGACACGCAGCTGTCCCGGATCTACCTCGCCGGGGGTTCGGCGCTGGTGCCTCAGCTGCCCAAGGCGATCCAAGATCGTTCCCGAATTCCCGTCGAAATCCTGGATCCTTTCGTACGCGTGGAGGTGGACGCACGTCGCTTCGACGTCGACTACCTGCGGGCCAATGCCCCGGTGGCATCTGTCGCCTTTGGCCTGGCCCTGCGCCGCCCAGGAGACTCGACATGATTCGCATCAACCTGCTGCCCAGCAAGAAGAAGGCCGCACGCGCGAGCAAGGCGGCGGCTGGAGGTCGTTCCGCCGGGGGTGGTGGTCAGTGGTGGGCGCTCGGCATGCTGATCGGCTGGGTGCTGATCGGTGGCGCGGGCTACTGGCTGCTGAGCATGGAGGACGACATGGCGGCCGACATGCGCAAGCAGTCGGCGGCCAAGAACCGCGAGGCGGAGAAGCTCAAGGAAGAGATCGACGAGGAGGGCCTCGAGGCGAGCAAGGACGAGCTCGCGATGCAGGAGGCCATCATCGAGAAGGTCGAGACCAAGCGTCGTAGCCCCGTGTACGTGATGTACGAGCTGGGCATGATCCTGACCGACGGCAAGGAAGGCGGCGGCCCGGACATCGACAAGCAAAAGCTGTTTCAGCTGCGCAAGGCCGACCCACAGGCGGAGCCCAACAAGCTGTGGGACCCCACCGGGCTGTGGCTGACCAACATCAAGGAGAGCAACGGAGTGTTGCTCATCGAGGGCGGTGCTCGCGATGCCACCGACCTGTTCGAGTTCACCCGCCGGCTTCGCGCCAGCGCCTGGTTCGGCAAGGTCTCGCACCCGAACTTCGACCGCAGCGCGCAGCCTCGCGAGGGCGAAGAACACCTCACGTGGAAGCTGGACGTCCGCGTAAAGCGCTGGGATTGAGAGGCGAACGATGGCGTCGATGTTCGATACGTTGGAGCGGATGCCGGTGTGGCAGCGCCTGGTCACCTGGGTGCTCGTTGCCGCGCTGATCGTGGTGGGCTGGTACTACCTGTTCTTTCTCGACTCGGTCTCGGCTCGGGAAGGCGCGGAGGCCGGGCTCGCCAAGGCCAGTGCCGAGGTCAGCCGGCTCCAAAAGAAGAAGGAAAACCACCTCGAGGAGCAGCGGCAGCACGAGGAGCGCAAGGCGAGCCTGCGCGACAAGCTCGAGATCGTGCCGATGAGTCCGTCGACCATCGACAACCTCATGCAGACCGTGCAGCAAAAAGCGCGGCAGGTGGGGATGGCGTTCAACGGCTGGAACAACGAAAAAGAGCAGCGCCAGGACGTCTACGCCCGGCTGCCCGTGAAGGTCAAAGCCCAGGGCTCGTGGCCCCAGCTGGGTGAGTTCTTTCGGCAGCTCGCCGAGCTGCGCAAGCCGGTGAGCATCGAGAACATCAGCCTCACCGTCCTCACCAACAACGAAGAGTCCGAGGACCTTCACCCCGCCCTCGAGATCGAGTTCGAGGCGGCGACGTACCGGGCACTGACCGCCGAAGAGCGTGGCGGTCCGAGCACGGGTCGGGCTTCCCGACGGAAGGGAGGCAAGGGATGACCATTCGAGTTTCCGCCAGGGGCCAGGGACCATCCCGGCTCGCGTTGGCCGTGTTCGCGCTGGTGTTTGCTGCTTCGGCGGCGGGCTGCGGCGAAGACGAGGTCGCCGAGACCCAGACGCGCGGGATGCCACCGGGCGTCAAGAAGAAGGCCGAAGAGAAGGCCAAGCGCAGAGCCGGCGGGGGCAAGGCCAGCCGCCGGACCTCGGCCACTGCCGTGGAGCCCGAGGAGGACGCCGAGCCGCTGCCCGATCGTCCGCTGCCACAGCTCGATGGCACCTCGTTCGCGAGACGACGCGACCCGTTCCAGGGGTTCATCGCCACCGAGCCCGTGCAGGCCGAACCCGACCCGATTCGGGCCGATCGCGCGGTCAAGCTCCGCCAGTACTCGTTCGATGACCTCCGCTTGGTGGTCATCGCCAACTCCCGACGCCGCGGCGTCCGGCCGCAAGCGCTGTTCGTCGCAGGTGATGGCATCAGCGGCACCGTGATGCAGGGGGACTTCTTCTCCAGCGCCGAAGTTTTGCTCGCAGCGGTCAATCAGGGCTATGTCGAGATTGAGGTGGTCGACGAAGAACTCGCCGCCACCCTCGGCATGAAACGCGGGGAGCGTCGCGCCCTGTATCTCAATCAGGATTGATCCGTGCCATGCCGCACCACCTCCCACGGAGCCGTGGACCGATGAACCAGCCCCACAACGCGCCTTTTTCGACCCTGTCTCGCTTGGCGGCGCCGCTGGTCCTCGTGCTGGTCACCCAGTCACCAGCCCAAGCCCAGGCGGCTCCATTGCCGTTGGATGTGCTCCAGGCCGCCGTGCCTTGGGCATCGATGGCCGCGCCCGCAAAGGCGGTCACCAACCAGATCGACGGCCTCTCGGTCGAGGAACTCGACGACGGGACGACGGTGCTGAGGGTCCGGGGCAACCGCAAGCCGACCTTCAACGTCTACCGACTCTCGGAGCCCGAGCGGCTGGTGGTCGACATCGCGGGCAGCAAGCCGGGCAAGGTCGTACCCCACATCCCGCTGGATACATGGGCCTGCGGTCGGGTCACGGTGGACGGCGTGTCCGAGCGCGATGCCACGCTGGTGCGGATGGTGGTCGAGCTCAAGCGCGACGCCAGCTACATCGTGTTGCCGCGCGGGGAGGAATTGGTCGTCACGATTACCCCGCGTCAGGTGGCGCCCGAGGCCTATTTCGCCCACAAGAGCGCCGACCAGCGACGCGCGGAGATCGAGCGCAGCGCGCAAGACGTGCGGGCTCTCGAGGCCGAGGCCCGTGCCCTCAGCTCGCACGCGAAGAAGCAGGCCAAGGTCGCGGACCGCAAGGTGGCCGAGGCCAGCGAGCGTGCGACCGAAGCGCGTGATGCAGAGATCCGGGCCAAGGCCGCGGAGCGACGTGCGGCCAAGGCCGAGGCCACGGCACGGACTTCCCTGTCCGACGCCAAGAACGGCAAGATCAAGCTCCGTCGCGCGTTGCGAGCGGCACAAGCGGCCCGCAACGAGGCCGAGGCCGAGCGCAAGGTCGCGCAGAATCAGCGGGCGGTCGCCGAGCAGGCCCTGGCCGTCGCGCAGCGCAAGCTCGACGGGGAGCGCAAGCAGCTGGTGGCTGCGCGTGGTGCCGCCGAGGCCGAGCGTGACCAGCTCCATCAGGCACGAGGCCGGGCCGAGGCCGCCGAAGCGGCGGCCAACGACCAGCTGAGCCGAGCGCAGGCCAAGTCGGCCCGGGCCGAGCGAGATGCCGCCCGGGTCCTGGCCGAGGCACGCGGTGAGCTCGAGCGTGCCCAGTCGGCCGCGAAGTTGGCCGATACGAAGGCCAAGGTCGTGCTGGCCAAGGCCGAGAAGGAAGCGGCACGGGCAGCCAAGGCGGCGCGTGATGCCGACGCCGCCGCCAAGAAGAAGCTCGACGCTGCCGCCGCACAGGCCGCGGCGCAGCTGGCCGATGCCCGCAAGCGGGTCACGGCCGACGAGACCACCGCCGAGCGCAAGCTCGCCGAGGCCGAGGCCGCGGTGCGCAAGGCCGAGGCTCGAGCCAAGGTCAAGCTCGCCGCCGCCAACGCGGCCCAGGCCCAGGCCCAGGCGCTGCTGGCCAAGGCCCGCAAGCAAGCCGAGCGAGAGTCGAGCAGCACCGAGGCCGAGGCGCGCCGCAAGGCCGACGCGATCGTGGCCAAGGCCGAGTCGGAGGCCAAGGCCAAGGTCGCCGCGGTGACGGCTGCCGCCGAGCGGAAGGCCAAGCGGCAGCTCGCCGAAGCCGAGCAAGAAGCCGAGCGACGGCTGGCCAAGGCCAAGAAGTCCGCCGCGGCCGAGAGGTCGGCGGCCGTTCGCAAGGCCGAGCGCGAGCTGGCGACGCTGCGCAAGCAAGCCGACGAGGACATCGCTCGCAAGGTCGCCGCAGCCAAGGCCGAGGCACAGCATGAGGCCGACACCGATCTCGCCAGTGCCCGCGCGGCAGCCCGTGCTGCCCGGGCCCAGGCCCAGGCCAAGCTCAGGGCAGCCGATGCCACGCTGGCCGACGCGAAGCAGACGGCGGCGCGCAAGAAGAACAGCGCCGCGGCGCTCGAAAAGCAGGCCAAGGCGGCCCTGGCCCGCGCCGAGAAGGCGCTGGCGTCGGCCGAGGCCGAGCGGTTCGCCGCCACGTCTGCGCGTCGACAGGCCGACGAAGCCCTGGTAACGGCCGAGAAGCGCGTTCGCAAGGCGCGACGTCGCGGCAAGCTGACCAATGCCCTGGAGCGCTCGCTCCAGGAGGCCAAGAAGGCGAAGACGGAGGCCGAGGGACGGCTTGCCACCGCCCACAAGGACATCGAGAAGCTCCGCGCCGACAAGGGCGAGCTCGAGCGCACGCTCGTGCAGCAGCGTGCCACGTCCAAGGCCTTGGCCTCGAAGATCGAGGCGCGGCACCAGGAGCTGGCCCGGCTCGAGAAGCAGGTTGCGGGCGCCAAGCAGGCCCTCGGCTCGGGAGGCGACTCGGTCACACGCCAGCAGCTGGCCCAAGCCAAGGCCGACGCAGCCAAGGCCAAGTCCGCGCAGCGATCGCTGGCGAAGGAACTCGACGAGCTGCGGGCCGCGGCGAAGCGGGCCAAGACCACCGCCGCATCGGCCGACGAGAAGGTCATGTCGCTCGAGAAATCGGGCGCGGGTCGCCGTGCCCTCACCAAGGCCAAGGCCGAGGCGGAGGCCGCGAACACGCGGGCCAAGACGGCGCAGTCCGAGCTCGGTCGCACCCGGGCTCGCCTCGAGGAGGTCGACGGACAGGTGCGCGAGGGCCAGGCCCAGGTGGCCCTGCTCGCCAAGCAGCGCAAGGCGCTGGCGTCCGAGGGAGCGTCATTGCGCGAGCGCAATGCCGCGGCGCAGACCAAGCTGGACGAAGCCGAGCACGAGCTGGCGACGCTCAAGCGCTCGTTGTCGGCCGAGCAGAACAAGCTGTCGGCAGCCCGCACCGAGGTCGAGGAGGCTCAGCGGGCCCTCGATGCCCGCGTGGCCGGGCGCCATGCGAGCACGTCGAGCCGGCCTGGCCATGACGCCGCCGCCCCACGTCGAGCCGCTGGCGACGACGCCACGAGCGCGCGCATCCACGACGTCCGGTTCGAAGACGGCAAGCACGAGTCGCGCGTGATCGTGGAGTTCGACGGGCCAGTGCAGTTCGAGGGCAAGACCCTCACGCCCGACATCCAGTTGCTGGCACTCGCGGGGGCCACGATCGACCCCCGCCTCGAGCGCAGTCTCGACGCCCGTGCCTACGCGGGCCCGGTGCAGCGAATCACCTCGTTCTCGGAGGACGGCGGGGCGAAGGTCTTGGTCGCGACGCGCGGGGCCGCGACGCCTCGGCTCGAGAAGGCCGACGGCAAGCTCGTGTGGCACTTCCCGCACGACCCGGTCGCGGCCGCGGCCCCACGGCACGAGGTCTCGAGCGTCCCGGGCTCACGGGTGGGTGGCTATGCGGCCGCTCCACCACCACCGATGACCGCGGCCACGACCGCCGCCTTGGCTGCTCCGGCACCTGGCGCCTCTCGCAGCATCGGTACCCCACGCTCCACGTCACAGCCCCGGGTTCGGGGCACGCGGTGGCGAGGCGAGCGGATCGACATCGAGCTGCAAGACGCCCCCATCAAGGATGTCCTGCTGCTGTTCTCGGACATCGGTGGTGTCAACATCGTGGCCGGCCGCGACGTCGATGGCAGCGTGACCATGAAGCTCAACGGCGTGCCGTGGGATCAGGCGCTCGACATCATCCTGCGCTCGCTCGAGCTGGGCATGGTCCGCGAGGGCAACGTGATTCGAGTGGCGACGGCCGAGGCTCTGGACGGTGAGCGCCGAGCGGCCATCGAGCAAGCCAACGCACGGGTGCAGCTCAAGCCGCTCCAGACCCGTCTCGTCCCGATGTCGTACGCGACCGTCGATGAGATGATCCCCAAGGTCCAAAGCGTGCTGTCTTCGCGTGGCACGGTGACGCCCGACTCTCGGACCAACACGCTCATCATCATGGACGTCGCGGACAACATCGCGATCGCCGAGCAGCTGGTGGCGAGCCTCGACACCCAGACGGCGCAGGTCGTCATCGAGGCGCGGATCGTCGAGGCACGGACCAACTTCACCCGCCAGCTCGGCATCCAGTGGGGCTTCGACTTCTCCGCGAGCCCGGGTACGGGCAACCCGACCGGGTTGCTGTTCCCCAACTCGGCGGGTATCGGCGGCGGTGCGACGGGTACCCCGGTCGACTCGCGCGGCCTGGTGCTCCCCGGATCGGCGGCCAACCCCAACTACGTGGTCGACCTTCCTGCCCCGGTCGGTACCGGCGCTGGTGGTGCGCTCGGGTTCTCCTTCGGGAGTATCAGCGGCAACCTCAACACCAACCTGCGAATCACCCAGGCGGAGGAGACCGGCGAAGTCCGGATCATCAGCGCTCCCAAGATCGTCACCCTCGACAACAGCGAGGCTCAGATCGAGCAGGGCGTGCAGATCCCGATCTCGCAGGTCAGTGCGCAGGGCGTCAACACCCGGTTCGTCAACGCCACGCTCTCGCTTCGGGTCACCCCGCACGTGACCAACGAGGGGGCCGTGCTGCTGGACGTGCAAGTCCAAAAGAACGAAGCGGACTTCATCAACACGGGTGCCCGGGGCGACCCCACGATCTTGACCAAGCAGGCCCGGAGCCGGATGCTGGTCAACGACAACGACACGGCGGTCATTGGCGGCATCTACACCCGCAACAAGGCCGTCAACTTCACCAAGGTCCCGTGGCTGGCCGACATCCCGATCGTGGGATGGTTCTTCAAGAGCAAGAGCGAAGCCGACACGCGGTCGGAGACGCTCATCTTCTTGACGCCCAAGATCGTCAATCGCGCCAGCAGCATCGGCGGCTGAGCCAAGGGCCCCCGCGCGTCGGGAGCCTGGCGCCCTGCAAGAACGGCCCCAACGTCATCGACGTCGGGCCTCGACCGAATCCACAGACCCCCCTTGCCGCCGACGGAGCCTCGTCGCAGGCTAGGGGGGTGCAGCGACCGCTGTTCCTCACCGGCATGATGGGCTGTGGCAAGACCACGGTCGGCCGGAGCTTCGCCCTCGACCGTGGCCTGGCGTTGGTCGATCTCGACCATCGACTCGAGCGGTTGTTCGGCGTGGCGGTGCCCGAGTTGCTGGCGCACGGCGAACAACAGTTCCGCGCGCGCGAGTCGGAGGCCCTCGCCTCGTTGTTGGCCGAGCCCGGGTTCGGCCAGCGTGCGGTGGTGGTGGCAACCGGTGGCGGCGCCGTGCTCGACGCCGAGAATCGTCGAGCGATGGACGCGGTGGGGACCCGGGTCTATCTGGAGGTCGGTGTGGATGCGCTGGTGCGGCGGCTTCGTCCGGATGTGGAGGCACAGGCGGATGCACGGCCCTTGCTCGGTGGCGACACCGCACGGCTGCGGCAACGGGTGGCCGAGCTGCTGACGGCGCGCCGCTCGATCTATCGCTCGGGCGCACGCTGCATCGACGCAGACGCCGACCCGAGCACGGTGGTGACCCGCGTGGCCATTGCCCTGGGTGAAACCGACGAGTCCCGCGGCAGCGAGGCGGTATGATCGAAACGCGCTCCAAGCCCCTGGTGCTCGACGTACCGGTGCCCTCGGAGGATCTCAGCTACCACGTGCGCGTGGGCGACGGCCTGCTCGATCGGTTGGGCTCCGAGCTGGCCCGTGGCCGTGAGCCGGGGCGGGTGGCCGTGATCTCCGATACCCATGTGCTTCCGCTGTACGGCGCGCGGGCGCAGGCGAGCCTCGAGGCGGCAGGGTTTACGGTGGTCACCCACGCGGTGCCGGCGGGAGAGGCCAGCAAGAACCCCGAGCAGCTGGTGAAGCTGGTCGGGGCGCTCGTCGACGACCGACTGGGGCGACGCGACATGGTGGTCGCGCTGGGCGGCGGGGTGGTGGGTGACCTGGCTGGGCTGGTCGCGGCGTCGTTCATGCGCGGCATCGATTTCGTGCAGTGCCCCACGTCGCTGTTGGCCCAGGTCGATGCCTCGGTCGGCGGAAAGGTCGCCGTCGACTTGCCCCAGGGCAAGAACTTGCTCGGCGCGTTCCACTTTCCGCGCGCGGTGATCATCGACACTGGGGTGCTGCGAACCCTGCCCGACGACGAGCTGGCCTGCGGACTGGCCGAGATGCTCAAGCACGGAGCGCTGTTCTCGGTGGAGCACTTCGAGCAATTGGTGGCCCAAGCGGAGGCCATCCGCGCGCGCGACCCCGCCGTGTTGCCGCGATTGGTCGCCACGTCCGTCGCGCTCAAGGCCGCGTGCGTGAGCCGAGACCCGCTGGAGATGGCCGAGGCAGGGAAGGGGCGCGTGCTGCTCAACCTGGGTCACACCATCGGGCACGCGATCGAAGCGGTGTCGAAGTTCGGTCTGCGTCATGGGGAGGCGGTCGCGCTGGGTCTACGCGCGACCTGCCGCCTGTCGCACGCCAAGGGCTACTGCGACCAGACGCTGGAGCCACGCATGGTCTCCGCGCTGCAAACCCTCGCATTGCCCACCGACCTCGATCCATGGCTAGAGGGAGAGCGCGGGCGCGCGGTCGAACGTGCGCTGCTCAACGACAAGAAGCGCTCCAACGCCACCGTCACCTACATTGCGCTCGCCAGTCTCGGCGAGCCGCGGACGGTGCAGTTGGCCCCGGCCGAGATCATGGCTTTGTTGCGGGGCTGAGCGCGGCGCTGGTACGCTCGATTCGTCGATGCAACGCCTTGGACGATGGTGGGGGGCGGCCGTGTTCGCCGCATGTGCGGTGGCCGGCTGCGCAGGCGAGCAGGAGGCGCTCATCGTGCTCAACGTCGCCGCCCCGATGGAGACGGAGGACACGCAGAGCGGGGACGTGACCTGCCAATGGATGGCAGGTGGGCTGACTTTGCCCAGCGGCTCGCTCGATGTCCGCTCGCTCGGCCCCTACCAGATGGCGCCGGTCCTGCTCAACAACCTGTTGCCGCAGGCCGAGGCCAACAACAACTCGTCGACCGACAACACCGAGCTGCAGCTCACCGACCGCATCGACATCACGCTGAACCTTCCGTCGGACATCTCGATCGACCTGCCCTCGGCCTACACGCTGCCCAACTCCACCATCTCGCTGTCCGCAGGGGATCAGATCGTGCCGCTCATCGATGCGATCCCCGCTGACTACACGGCAGCGTTGGCGGACGCGATGTCGGGGATGGAGTCCAGCGAGCGGGTCAACGCGAGTGTGGACATCGTGTTCCACGCAACGCGGTCGGCAAATCGGCGAGGCAGGGCCGGGGTCATCGACTCGCGCGCCTTCACCTTCCCGATCGAGCTCTGCTACGGCTGTTTGCTCGAGCTATGCACGTGCAACGACGGCGCCTGTATCAGCGAGCCCCAAAATGACCGCTACTTTGGTCGGTGCGGTCGCGCTCAGGACGCAGACCTCATCGGGCAGGCATTCGAGTGTGCAGCCGCGTTCCCACCGAGCACATCCACCAGCGGAAGCACTGGTGAGGACGTCAGTACCGGCGGTGGAACCACGGCGGCCAGCGATGGTGCTCCCGCAACTGGGCCGATGGCTACCGGTTCCTAGCGCTTCCTCAACGAGGTCGGCCTGCGTCATTCGGGCCGCGCCAACGCCGCTTGACCCCGAGGCCTTCGGTCTGACAAGCTCCTGCCCCAGGACGTGCGCCGATGGGCGCGGTCCAAGGCATCCTCGTCATGCTCGCCGATTCCCTCCGAAAGATCGTAGAAGATACGCCCGGTGCCACTGGAGCCATCTTGATGGGCTTCGACGGCATCGCGGTGATGCAGCACCTGGCCAAGGGTCACGAGAAGACCGACATCGAATCCTTGGCGATGGAGTTCTCGTTCCGCTTCATCGAGCTGCGCAAGGCCGCGCTGAGCCTCGAGATGGGGGAGATCAACGACATCACCATCAAGGCGGAGGCGGGCTCGGTGCTGTGCCGCGTCTTGTCCGAGGAGTACTTCGTCGCCGTGGTGCTCCATGATTCCGCCCACTTTGGTAAGGGTCGGTGGATGCTTCGGTCTTGCGCCGACGAGCTGATCGCCGAGCTGTGACCCGGGTTCGGACTGAACTCGTGCGTCGTTTTCAACGTGAGCTAGCGCGCTCTGGCGCCGCTACGCGAACCTCTCCACAATACCCCGCGGCCGAAGCCCGCGCCCGCCAGTCGGCGGGTGTACTGCGGGCCTCGGCGTGACGCTCCCGTCCACCTCCGCTGACCTCGACTTCGCCTTCCGGAGCCCACATGTCCAAAACACGGGATTCGAACCTGCCCGACCTCGAGTACGTCCGCGAGCTCGCCAAGGTCTTCAAGCGCTACGAGCTCGACGAGATGGAGATCGAGACTGGCGAGCAGCGCGTCTTGCTGCGCCGTGGTGATGCCGCGCCGACGGTCGTCGCCGCTCCGGCTCCAGTCGCCGTGGCTGCACCCGCCCCCGTCGCTGCGGCACCCGCCCCTGCGCCATCGGGGGTCGTCCCCGCGCCCGAGCCCGTGATGGAGGGCGACTTCATCACCTCTCCGTTCGTCGGCACGTTCTATCGAGCACCCCGACCGGACGCACCGCCGTTCATGGAGCTCGGTGCTCGGGTCGAAGAGGGATCGACCGTGTGCGTCGTCGAGGCCATGAAGTTGTTCAACGAGATCGAGGCCGAGTTTGCGTGCGTCGTCGAGGAGGTCCTCGTCGAGAACGCCCAGGCCGTCGAGTTTGGCACCAAGCTGTTCCGGGTACGCAAGCTGTGACCCAGCCGATTCGAAAGGTCCTCGTCGCCAACCGCGGCGAGATAGCCCTGCGCGTGATTCGAGCCTGCCGCGAGCTCGACATCCGTACCGTCGCCATCTACTCGGAGGTCGACGAGACCGCGCTGCACGTTCGCTTTGCCGACGAGGCGCTGTGCGTGGGCCCAGGAGCGGCCACCGACAGCTACCTCAACATTCGCAACCTCATTGCTGCGGCCGAGCTGGCCGGGGCCGATGCGGTCCACCCGGGCTACGGGTTCTTGTCGGAGCGGGCCGAGTTCGCCGAGGTCTGTCGCAAGTGCGGGCTCAACTTCATCGGGCCCTCGCCCGAGCACATGACGCTGATGGGCGACAAGGTTCGGGCCCGCGAGCGCATGCAAGAGGCCGGGGTTCCCGTGCTGCCGGGTACGGGGGTGCTCCAAAGCGGAGCCGAGGCCGTCGAGGCGGCCGAGCGCATCGGCTTGCCGGTCATCCTCAAGGCCTCGGCCGGAGGTGGTGGGCGGGGGATGAAGATCATCCGCGACATCACCAAGCTGCCGGGCATGGTGGAGACGGCGCAGGCCGAAGCCGAGGCGGCGTTCGGCGATGGTTCGATCTACGTCGAGCGCTACGTCCAGAGCCCGCGACACATCGAGGTGCAGATCATCGCCGATCAGCACGGCAACGTCGTCGACCTCCTCGAGCGCGAGTGCTCGGTGCAGCGCCGCCACCAAAAGGTGGTGGAGGAGGCCCCGTGCGCGACGCTCGATGACGCCGTCCGCACCCGCATGCGGGCCGCGGCGGTCAAGGCCGCCAAGGCGATCGGCTACCACTCGGTCGGGACGGTCGAGTTTCTGCTCGACGGTGACGACTTCTACTTCATGGAGATGAACACGCGGATCCAGGTGGAGCACTGCGTGACCGAGATGATCACTGGGGTCGATCTGGTCCAGGAACAGATCAGGCTCGCAACCGGGGAACCACTGGCCCATCTCGATCGCGAGTATCGCGCGCACGGCCACGCCATCGAGTGTCGGATCAACGCCGAGCACCCGGTCACCTACGCGCCCCAGCCGGGCACGATCACCGCGCTGCACTTCCCCGGCGGCTACGGCATCCGGGTCGATAGCCACGTCTATCACGGCTACCACGTCTCCCCGCACTACGACTCCATGCTGGC
>JAHZJA010001085.1 GCA_022601155.1 Deltaproteobacteria bacterium
CTCCCGTGCCCGCTCCTGGAGCTCGTCGAGTCGTTCCCAGGGAGTCCGGTGCAGACCGGTCAGATCCCACAGCGACTGAAGTCGACGATCCCGCCCATCGGCCACGGCCGGTGTCGCGTGATTGAAGAACAGGGCATCGACCGCGGCCTGGAGCAGACGCGCTTCACTCCGGAGCAGGAGTGCGGGCGCATCCAGTTGCTGCAGTCGCCGCGTGCGATCGTTGCGACCGATGACCCGCCCGTACAGATGGTTGAGGTCCGAGGTCGCAAAGCGACCCTCGTCCAGGGGGTACAGCGGCCGCAGTCCGGCCGGGAGCACGGGCAGCCTGCGCAGGAACATCGGCCCGTCGCCCCACGCTTCTTCGTACAGCTGGGCCAGCCCGGCGGCGCCCGTGCCCACCGTCGTACCCGGAGGCACGTCGTCCTCGAGTCCGAGCACCGTTCCGGTCTCGACGTCGCCATCGCCCGGGTCGGTCACGACCCCCTGCTGCGTGGCGAGGATGCGCTCGAAGCTGGCCGGGTCCAGACCCAGATCGGTGGCGACCCTGTCTCGCTGGTGCTTGCCGACCATGGGATGCAGCACCGGGGTCGCCAGTTCGATGTGCCCGAAGCGACAGGTACGGGGCGGAGGGGCGAACGGCTCGGTTTGGGCCGAAAACTCCAGGCGCGGCGCGGTCCAGTCCGTGGGCTGAGGGCCGAAGACCTCTTCACACAACAGACCCCCGGGCTCCGGTCGGAGGGTCCGGTAGTGCAGCGTCTGGGCGGAGCTGATGCCGCCGTGGGATTGTTGCTCGATGGCGTCGGCGTCGAGCAGCTCGAGCGTCAGGCCAGCGGGAGGGTCGGCCCCGGGGGGCGGCTCGAGCATGCTCCACGGGGCCTCGTACACCCATGCAGGCTACCACGCGCTTGTGTTCCGGCTGCCTGCAGACGACGATGTCGTCGACGATGAAACAGCTGCTCACCGAGCTGTCTGCCATCCCGCTGCTCGAGCGCGAGCAGGAACTGGCACTGGGCACCGAGATCACGCAGGGGGAGGACGAGGACGCGGTGCGCCACGCTCGGCACACGCTGACCCTGGCCAACCTGCGCCTGGTGGTCTCGATCGCGCGGCTGTACATGGGGCGCGGTCTGGACCTGGCCGATCTGATCCAAGAGGGGGGCATCGGCCTGCTGCGTGCGACCGAGAAGTTCGATCCCACCCAAGGCTACAAGTTCTCGACCTATGCGACGTGGTGGATTCGGCAGGCCATGACGTCGGCGCTGGCCGAGCAGTCGCGGCTCATCCGTCTTCCGATCCAGGTCATCGAGAAGCTCGGCAAGCTCGCCCGTGCTCGCAAGACGCTGCAGGAGCAGGGCGACGAGCAACCCACCGATGATGCGATCGCCCAGGAGGCACAGGTGTCCGTCTCCGAACTCCAGTCGCTGCTGCAGCTGCACCGCATTCCGGTACCGCTGGGGCTGTTGCTCCCGGAGCACGGCGACCCGCGGCCGCCGTCGGACTGAGTCAGATCTCGGCCAGCAGCTCGTCGCAGCCCCGGTCGCGCAGACAGTCGTTGCACACGTGCGGCACGCCGCGTGTCTCGGAGGCTTGCGCGGCGGCGTCGCGGTTGAATTGGTCGGGGCTCTCGGTGAACGCGACGACGTCGCAGACCTTGGCGATCCCACTGACCGTGGCATCGAAGACAGTGGGCTCCGCTTCCGGCCCCGCGTATCCGGAGAACGATCCATGGGTGGCCCCAAAGCTGCCGCCAGTGGCGACGAAGCCCGCGATCTCCACATCGCCGTAGCAGCGCTCGGTCTTGTCGGAATCGTCCTCGTAGCTCACCGAGACCTGGGTGCGCAGCGCGGCCGGGACGTCAAGCCAGATCTCCGCCGCATCACCCAAAGCGGAGATGGACCCGCCCTGTTCGCTGACCGAGCCGAAGATCACGCCACGTTGGGCGGTGACCTCGACCTTGGCCTGGGTCGGCTCGATGCAGACGTTGCCGCGATTGAGGTAGTTGGAGTCGGTGATCATGTCTTCGGTGATGACATTGATCTCGCCCCGGTAGGCGGCGGGCAAGGTGACGCGAACATCGGCGCCCGCACGCAAAGGCTGCGCGTTGCCCCGGTGGTAGACCCGTAGGCCGCAGCCGTCGAGGAAATTTCCCGCTGCGCCGATGCACGGGCGGGGAAACTGCATCTGTTCGGGGCGCATCGGGGCAACGTCGCCGCCCAAGAACGCCCACAGCGCCAGATCCTCGAACTCCTCGGCGGCGCTCTGCGACGACAGAGCATGGGTGAAGCGCCGCATCTCGACGATGACCCGTGCCTCGTCGTGAAATTGCACGATCACGTCGCCGCGGTTGGAGAAGTTGCTCTCGAATGTGGTGCCCCCGATGAGCAGCTCGTCGAGCGCTCCGGGACCGTCGAGGGCGACGGTGGCATCCAGCTCCACCCGCCACTGGTCACGGAAGGGTCGAAGACCGCGTTCATCGAGCGTATCGGTCGAATCGAGCACGCACGCGGGCAGCAGGGACAGACACACGACGAATGTAGACGAGGCGCGCATGGGTTGGACTGTCCATCCCAACGGAGCGCCTGGTGCCAGCTTTCGGTGCGCTGGGTTCGCCCGTGTCGGCCGTGCCGCGGGGCCTCGTCGCGGGAGCGATGGAGGCGCGTTCAGACGGGCGCAGCTCGTGCTAGCGTTCGCCGCCGACCCGCGGTCGGGGACCGTTCATCCCAAATGCATCCTCCAATGCAGCCTGGCGACCGAGTCGGTGACGCGACCGTCGAGCATGCGCTCGGTGAGGGCGGCTTTGGGCGGGTGTATCGCGCCCGCACCGACGATGGTCGAGTTCGGGCGGTGAAGGTGGCCCACGCCGCGACCGAGGCGATGACCACCACCGAGCTGACCCTGCTCCAAAACGAGATCGAGGCCGTGCTGCGGCTGCGCCATCCGAGCCTGGCCCGAACCCATGGCCACGGGTACCTCGACGACGGGCGCCTGTACCTGGTGATGGATGTGGCGGGCGGACTGTCGCTCATCGATCACCTGGACCAGCAGGGGCCGCTCGATCCGCTCGAGGCGCTGGCGTTGGTCGAGCAGGTCGCGGAGGTGATGGCCTACTGCCACGAGCAGGGCGTGCTCCACCTCGACCTCAAGCCCGAGAACATCCTCATCACCGATCGTCACCAGCCGTCGATCATGCTGCTGGACTTCGGAGTGGCGCAGCTGGCTCGGGCATGGCAAGGCGCGCCCCGGGTGTTGGCCGGTACGCCAGCGTATATGGCCCCCGAGTGCTTCGGCGAGACCGCCCGTCACCCCAGCATGGATGTCTATGCGCTGGGGGTGACGCTGCACGTGATGCTGACCGGCGAGCTTGCCCACGACGACGCCGGGATGACGGCTCAGATCGCGGACAAGCACGCCGGCCCGCCTCCGCTGGACTCGGAAGCATGGGAGCGGGTGCCCACCGGGCTGCGGGCGCTGCTTCGATCGATGCTCGCGGTGGATCCGGCGCAGCGTCCCACGATGTCGGCGCTGCGCAGGCTGGCGCAGCGGCTGTCGTTTGCCGCGCTGGTGGGTGAGCGCGGCAGCGATCGCATCGAGATCACCGACTCGGGCGCGCCGCAGCCGGTCGGCGACGTGTCGGTCCTCCTGGGCCGCGACGAGGAGCTGGCTGCACTGCATCGCAGACAGCGGGCAGGCCTGACCCGGGCGCGGGGACCCACGCTGCTGCTGGGTGCCCAGGGCATCGGCAAGAGTGCCGTACTCGAGCGCTTCGTCGAGCACGACATCGAGGGCCAGGCCGTGGTGGCGTATGGCCGCTGCCGCGAGTCGGGCGAGCTGGTTCCGTTCGCGGCGCTGCGAGAGGCACTGGGACAGCTGGCGGCCTCCGTGCGGGCGCTGCCCAACTGGCGGGCGGTTGGCGTGGCGCTGCGTCGTCAGCTGGGTCCGCTGGAGGGGGTGCTGCTGGCCTTGGTGCCCGAGGCTCTGCCGCCCGGGGTGGCTGCCGCCCACGACCCCGTGTGGCGGCCCGGTGCCGAGCAAGTGGGGCCCGCCGTGGCGTGCTTGCTCGAAGTGGTCGCGCGTACGCACCCGGTGGTGTTGGTGCTCGAAGACCTGCAGTGGGCCGGGGCCGGGGTGCACGTGGTGTTGCAGCACCTGGCGGCCGCCCCCATCGAGGGCGTGATGCTGCTGCTTTCGGCCCGCGAGCGTCCGCCGTGGGCCGCACAGCTGGACGCCATCGAGCTTTCGACCTTGGCCCCCGCCGACAACCAGGCCCTCATTCGCACGTTGCTGGCCACCGACGATGAGGACGTGCTGGCCCGGCTGCTGCGACGTGTTCCCGTGTTGGCAGCGGGTATTCCCATGGCGACGGTCGAGGTGGTTGCCGACCTCCAGCTGCAGCGCTGCGTACGACGGGTTCCGGGCGGAGCGGTGGTCGTGAACGACGAGCGCTTGTCGGCCTACGCCACCCCGGGGACCGTGGCCGAGGTGTTGCTGCGGCGGCTGGACCATCTGCCTCCGGGCGCGCTGCGGGTGCTCGGGGTCGGGGCGATGATCGGCCGTCGCTTCGCCCAGGCCGACGTGGTTGGCACCGGGATGTTCGGCCCGCTGCAGGTCCGAGCGGCGGTGCTCGAGGCTCAGGTCCTGGGGCTGTTGCACATCGATGGCGGGTGGTGTCGGCTGGCCCACGAAGGGCTGCGCCAGCGCCTCATCGAGCCGTTCAATCCCGAGGATGCTCGCAGGGTGCACGCGGCCATCGCCGAGCAGCTGGCGCGCCGGGGCGCCGATCCAGGCCCGCGCTCGCACCACCTCGAGCGCGCGGGGCAGCGGGGCGAGGCCGCGCAGGCGCACCTGGAAGCCGCACGGCAGGCTCTGGGGCTCCACGCGATGCCCAGCGCCGCTCGTCACTACCGCCGAACGATCGAGCTGGCCGATGCGCTGCCCGTTGGAGACGAGCGGTTGGCTTCGCTGCGCGAGGCGATCTTCGAGCACACGCGCGTGGCGGGGGCGTTGGGGCGGATCGACGATGCGTTCTTCGTGGTGGAGCTGGGCGCCCAGGCGCTGCGCGACACGGGCGACGGCGATGCGCAGCGCTACGTGGTCGACAGTGCCCGGGCACGGCTGCACTACCTGCGGGGAGACACGGCCAGGGCGGTGGCGTTGGGTCGACGGTGTCTGGCTCAGGCCGGCGACGATGCGCGGACACGGCGGTATCGCGTGCTGCCCACCAACCTCGTGGGGCGGGCGCTCTATGTGGATGGTCGGTTCGGAGAGGCGGCGGTGGCCCTGGCCCGCGGTTGTCAGCTGGCGGCAGCCGAGCGCGAGCACGAGGAGCTGTGTCACTCACTGGGGATGTTGGGGCTGTCGCTCGGCTATACCGGCGTCCTCGACGAGGCGCGCACTCACCTGGATCGTGCGTCGCGGCTGGCCGACGAGCTCGGCGACCCGGTGCGGCGCCTCGCAGCGCTGTGCTACGCGGCCATCGGAGCCGAGTACGCCCACGACTGGAGTCGCGGCGTGGTGCGCAGCGCCCAGGCGCTGGCGTTCGCACGCGAGCACGAGATCGACGGGCTCTATCCGTACATGTCACTGGTGTTTGCAGGCCGCCACCAATTCCACGCCGGTCATCCGGCGCGGGCGCGGCTGTTGCTCGAGCACGCGATCGAGGTCGCCCGACGACAGGGGCTGGGGACCGGGATCGGCTGGGCTCATGCGTTCTTGGGTGACGCCGAGATGCTGCTCGGCGAGCGTGCCGCGGCGGTTGCCGCCTACGATGCCGCGCTGCAAGGGGCCCCGTCGGACGAGTACGCGGCGGCGCTGGGCCTGACCGGTCGGGCCCACTGCCGGGCGCTGTTCGACCGCGACCCCGACCGGTTCCGAGCCGACGCCGAGCAAGCTCTGGAGCGATTGTCGGCCGCAGACAATGTGGCGGCCTCGGCCCATGCGTTGCTCCGCTTTGCCGACGCGGAGCAGGCACTGGGCAACGCGGAGCAGGCCACGCGGCGGACCGCGGAGGCGCACGAGGTGTTCGGACGGCTGGGCGTGGAGCCGGTTGCCTGGTGGCCCACACCCGCGGGCGTGGAGCCGTCCGATGCGCGCGAGCACTGGCAGCGGGCCGCCCGGGCCACCGACCGGCCTGCACCGTCGGCAGAGCTCATCCAACGCGTCAGCCAGAACATCGCCCGTGAAGTACTGCTGCCCGGATCGCTGCAGCCGCGTCTGGGCGGAATGAAGCCCGTGTGATCGATCGCCGACGGTGGGGCAATCGATCACAACCCGGTGGTCGATGCAGGGGCAAGGCCGCGGGCGTGGCGACCTGTCGGGCGCGGGTGATCATCTCTCGGTGGCGGGCGCGCCGTGCCGCTCGTCCGCCGCCGCCCGAGCCGGGCTACTTGGCGTACTTGACGGTGCAGCCGTAGGCGGGGGTATCGGCGGTGGCGACCGCGTTCCCGGCTCGGACGTCGGCCAGCGCGGCCGCCAGGTAGTTTTGATGTTCGCCGTCGCCGTCGACCTCGCCAAACGGCGCGTTGTCGATGGCACCGCGGTAGACCAGCGTTCCTTTGTCATCGATGAGGAACATGTGCGGGGTCTTGATCGCGCCGTACATGTGCCCGATGGCGCCGTCTTCATCGAGGAGGATCGGGTGGCCGAGGGAGAACTTCGACACGCCGTCCCGGTTGGCCTTGTCGCCGTGTCCCTGGCGGCCCTCACCGCCGGAGTTGATGGCCAGCCACACGACGCCCTCGCCGGTCTGCTTGGCCGCCATGACGTTGAGCGGGCCCTTTTCGTGGGCGAAGTTGACGAAGGGGCACTGCGGGTTGAACCACTCGAGCACCACCAGCTTGCCGCGATAGTCGGCCAGGGAGTGGCTCTTGCCGTCGAGATCGGTCAGCGTGAAGGCGGGCGCGGGCTGGCCCAGCTGGGCGCTGCCGGCGGGAGGCTCGGCTTTGGCGTGGCCGTCCGCCTTGGCGTCACCTTCCTGCTTCGGCGTGGCCGCCTTGGCATCGGTGGCCTCGTTCGTCGGCTTGGCGTCGGCGGTCTTCTTGCTCGGCGCGTCCGAGGGCGACTGCGACTTGTCGCAGGCGGTCAGGGCCAGGCAAAGAGCGAGCAGCGGCAACGGGCGCAACATGGCCGGAGGGTAACGCGGTCGGTCGGCGCGTGCAGCGTCAGTCTGGCGGGGCCGCAGACTCGTCGCTGGAGTCGTCGTCGTCCGCGGCGGAGCCGTCGTCGCCCTCGCGGCTCGGGGCATCGGCATCGGCGTCGGGCTCGGCACCCGCGGCATCATTCGCCGCCGTGTCAGCGGGGTCGGATGCGGTCTTTCGCGTGCGCCATCCCATCACCACGATGCCCAGCAGCATCAGCGAATTGAACAGCTCTCCCGTCATGCCGTACAGGGTCTGCGACTGCGGATCCATCATCGGCACTTCGGCGAGCACACCCTCGGCGGGCTGCGGACCTTCGGTGTCCGGATCGGTGACGCGAGTCTTGGCGACGGCGCGTCCGGTGGGATCGATGTACGTGCTCACCCCGGTGTTGACCGCCCGCACCATGCCCTTGCGGTGCTCGACGGTCCGGAAGACGGCGAGCCCCAAGTGTTGGTGGGGCTCGTGGGTCTTGCCGAACCAGGCGTCGTTGGTGAGGTTGACGAACACGTGCACGCCCTCGTTGGCGGCGGTGCGCACGAATCCGGGCAAGATGTCCTCGTAGCAGATGAACGGTCCCAGCCTCCACGTGCCGGTGTCGGTCGTCACCGACAAGACATCGGGACCCTTGCCCTTGGCGATGTGCGCGGCGTTGGGGAAGTGCGCGAGATAGGTCTCCGGATCGACGAAGGGGATGGGGAAGTACTCACCAAAGGCGAGCCGATAGACCTTGTCGTAGGTCCCGGCGATCTCACCGGTCCCGTCGAGCAGGATGGCGGTGTTGTAGGGGTACTTGTCCTTGCCCGTGCGGTCGCGGGTGACGGCGCCGAACACGACGGGGATCGAAAATCCCTGCTGCACCTTCCAGGGGTCGCCCTCGCTCAGGTCGCGGGTACTGTGGCGATGAAAGCGTCGGGCGTTGGGATAGGAGGTCTCACCCCACACGGCCAGCTCCGCGCCCTGCTGCTCGTACTCGGCCGTCAACGCCTGCTCACGGTGGAGGATGGGAATCTTCTCCCCGCGGCGTCGCATCTCGCGGATGCTGAAGTTGCCCTGCACGGCGGCGATCTTCATCGTGGGCGCGGCGGCCATCTGCGTCTGAACCTGGGAGATGCGGATGGCCCCGTAGGCCGGGATGCCGATGACCCACGCGGCGAACACGATGGCGGCGCGACGGTCGAGGCCGCGACCGGCGAGCAGCCCGTCGATGACGAGATACAGCGCGGCGTTGAGGCCCACCATCGTGGCGCTGACGAACGTCACGCCGCCCAGCTCGGCCGTCTGGATCCACAGCGGCTGCCACGACCAGCCCAACGCCATGTAGATGGGGAATAGGTTGGGGATGAACGCTTCGGTGACCACCCAACACATGGGGGCGATCACCATCAGCGGCGCCCCACGTCCGCGCAACCACGCGATCAACATCGCGGCCACGCCCCAGATGAGCCCGTGCCACGCGGAGAACAGCAGCGTGATGGGGAAGGCCGCGGCCATCGGCAGCCCCGCGAACTTGGTCAACAGGTTGCTCAGCCAAAAGAAGCCCCACAGCACGGTGAGGGTGCCGACCAACCAGCCGTAGAGCATGGCTCGGCGCGGCCGCAGGCCCTCGATGGCCCACAGGTACGGGACCCACGCCACCAGCCCCAACCACCATAGGTCGTAGTTGGGGCAGCACAGCACCATGCACACGGTCGACGCCAGCGCGGCGATCAGCCGTTGGATGGTGCTGCGTGCGACCGGTGGGCGTGCGTTCGCGGGGCGTTGGGCCTTGGTGCGTTGCGCCATGCTCGGCTCCACGATAGCTGCAAATGCGCGGCGAGTCGTCGGGGTGGGGCGCCCGGCTCGCTAGGCTCCGTCCC
>JAHZJA010001086.1 GCA_022601155.1 Deltaproteobacteria bacterium
CGACCTCCAGATCGCGCCCGACCGCATACCGCGGCTCGATGCCTACGACGGCATCCCAGTCGACACCTCCGACTGGGCCGTCGAGCGCTACTCGGGGCCCAAGCAAGAAGCCGCGGTAGCGGCTGCCATCCACGCGGCCAACCCCCGTACGATCCTCGTGCTGCCCGCTGGCACCTACGCAGGCACGCTGAGCATCCGGCGCAGCGATGTCGTGGTGCGAGGCGATTGCGCCGACCGCAGCCGCGTCGTGTGGTCCCATCGCGGCACCCCGAACAATCCGGTGTTCTCCAACGCCATGTGCTCGGCGGGGCCCAACCGTGGGCAGTTTTGCGCTGCAGATGGTGACTGCCCCGGCAGCGGGTGTGACCACTCGGTGCGCGGCACCATCTGCAATCCCGGGTGGCTGCAGCTGTGCGCAGGGATGCAGGGCGACCACCTCCCCGACGTCATCTCCGAGCCGCACGCGTGGTCCGGCCCGCATACCCGGGGCGCGGAGACCTTGAAGATCGCGGGAGCCCAGTCCTTCGCCCCCGGCGACATCGTGTGGATCGCCTCGGACGTGCTGCCCGGGCCCGACGAGAAGGCGATGACCGACGACCTCAACTACATGGCGAAGGTCGTCGCCGTCGGCGACGGCAGCATCACCCTAGACCGCGGTCTTCCGATCGACTTCAGCCCCAACGGCGCCCGTGTGCAGCGGTGGGAGCAGGTGGTCCGCAACGTCGGAGTCGAGTGTCTGACCTTGCGCGACGAAGCCCCTGCCGATCCCGCGGGTCTGTACCAGAGCGTCAACCTCAGCATTCGGGGTGCGTTCGACAGCTGGATCTACGATGTCGACCTCGGCGACAGCTTCAATACGCTGGCCCGAGTGGAGCGCTCAGCCCGGGTGGTGTTGCTGGGCAACCGCTGCGGTGAGCAGCACAAGAGCGCCCGCGGAGACGGTCGCAGCTGCGGTGGCGCCGTGGCCGACAACCCGTGCTGGAACAAGCAGGCGATCGTGTTCGACGAGGCGCACGACAACAGCTTCATCGACAACGTCGTCCACTCGTCGATCGGGGTCGAGCTGTCCAACAGCGCATCCCGCAACTGGATCGCCTACAACTACTTTCCGAAGCCGCGGCTACACCCGGCAGGCGAGTCGCGGCGGGCCCTGTTCCCCCACGGCAACTACGCCCACTCCAACGTGCTCGAGGGCAACGTCCTTTGGGGAGTGGGCGAGATGGACACCCACTGGGGCTCGCAGGGACCTCGCTACGCTTGGTTCCGCAACGTCGCGGTGGGACCGGTAGCCCGGTTCTCCAACGAGGCGCCCAAACACGGCGGCGACCGGTTCGTATGCAGCCGCGACGCCAGCTACATCCTCAACCGAGCCTCTCGATTCGGCACCGCCGACGGACAGCGCATCGATGCCCGTTCCCAGGGACTGCACCTGGAGCGCAACGTGTTCACGATCGACCTGGCTCACGACGACACGACGGCCAAGGGAACCGTCGCCATCGACAACGCAAAGGCGGCAACGGGAACACCCCCTCCGTGGGCCTCGACCCGGCTGCCCGACACACTCAACCCTCGGCTGGGAGGGCAAGCCCCCGCGTTCTGGTGCAGCAACACGGTGCGCAACGGCGGCCCCGTGTGCGAGTTCACCGTCGCCGACGGTGGCGTGGGAGCGCTGTGGGACGGGCGCTGCATCCTGCCCGCACAGGCACGCGCCCAGCAGCAGTGCCAGTGAACACGACAGCGGTGACCCCTGCGCCTCATCGACACCGCGTACCGTGGATCTTCGTCGGCGGAGCACCGCTTCGCTCTCGAACCCCGCCCAACCCATCGCCGCGACTGCCCCGGGGGTTGAATGCCCGTGACCGTGCAGTGCCGCACCGCCTCCGGATCATCGTCATCCTCGGCGACCGCCGCAGGAAACCACCTGCCCCCCGACGCTCGGATTTCAGGCCTCGCGGTGGCCGTCAGCGAGCGCCCGCATCGCGCTCGCCCACTGGTCGAACTGGCTGAGGCTGAGCTGTGCTGTTGCGTCGTCGCTCGCCAGCTGCGCCATCCACTCCGCCAGCCGCTTGCGCGCAACGAATAGTCGTTTCTTGATGGTCCCCGGATGAAGGTCGAGGAGAGCCCCGATCTCCTGCATCGTGAGGCCTTCCCAGTAGTGGAGCTCGAGCGGCAGCTGCAATTGCAACGGCAACTTGCGAAGGGCCATGAGCATCAACCGCTGCTGCTCGCGCCGAGCCGCTACGCTCGAGAGGTTGGGATTCCAGCTCGCCCGTGCGTACTCCTGGGGGTCTTCGACCAGTCGCTCCCCGGCCCGGACCCGCGCGTGCCGCAGATGCATGCGGACCTGGTTTCGAGCCACGCCGAGCACGTACGGTCGGAAGCGCTCGATCTTTCCGAGGTCGTCCCTGCGCTCGATACACGCGACGAATGTCCGCTGGACGAGATCGGAGACCTCCGGCGAACCTCCCGCAATCGATGCAACGAACCGGTACACCAAGTCAAAGTGGCGATCGACCAGTTCCTCTCCCGCGACACCATCGCCTTCGGCCCACGCCTGCAACAGGACGGCATCGGATCGGGAGGCACTGGGTTGCATGACGCACTCAGAGCCTAGCGCAGCGCTCGGCCCATCTCCAGGCGCGGGGTCATGGCCCTATCATCGGCAGGCCCGCTGATGCCCTCCGCCGACGCCTCCACCGGCCCCGTCTCGGCCAACACCCTCGACCCGATCACGATGTATCGGGCGCGAGCGCAGCTCAAGGCCGAGCTGTTCGGACACGACGCGGCCGCCTCGTGCCCGCGCATCGATCGGTACGAGTTGCTCGAGCAGATCGGTCAAGGAGGCTTCGGCACCGTCTTCCGCGCCCGGGATCCTCGCCTTGGTCGCGATGTTGCGGTCAAGGTGGTCGTGCTCGATGGCCACGACGCTGGCCCCGGCGCGATCCCCTTCGATGAAGCGAGGGTCCTGGCCCGGCTGCGACATCCGGGGATCGTGACGGTCTTCGATGTGGGGACCTGCGATGCCTCGGACATCCTGGGGCCATCGGCCGCCCGCGCCGTCTACATCGTGATGGAGCTGCTGCATGGTTGCTCACTGGGCCGGTGGCGGTCGACCGCAGACCGCTCGGTGCAGGAGATCGTCAAGCTCCATGTCCAGGCGGGCCGAGGCGTGGCCGCGGCGCACGAGCAGGGCGTGGTCCACCTCGATCTGAAGCCGGCCAACATCCACGTCGAGGACGGACGGGCCAGCGTGCTGGACTTCGGCGTCGCCAAGCTCCTGGACCGTACCCTGCAGACCCAAGACGCACGGGATGCGGTGCAGGTGATGGGGACCCCGCGCTACATGGCCCCCGAGCAACACCTCGCGCGTCCACTCGGGCCCGCCACCGATCAGTTCGCGCTCGCCACCTGCTTGTTCGAGACCCTGTTCGAAGGGCCGGCCTTCGAGGGCTCCGACCCTGCGGAGATCGCCGCGGCCAAGCTGCGTGGGCCTCCACCGATCCCCACACGCCGGGGACTGACGGCCCGCCAACGCCGAGCCCTGCATCGTGCCCTGTCGCCCCGCCCCAGCGACCGGTTCGAATCGGTCGCGGCGTTCGTGGATGCCCTCCGGCCAGATCGACGGCGCCGCCGTCGCGCGGCCGCAGTCGCCATCACGGGAGCGCTGGCCGTCGGCGCCGGGCTCGGCCTGCTGGGGCGACCCGATCCCTGCGACCACGTCGAGACCCAGGCCGAAGCGCTGTGGAACGAGCAGACGCGCACCGCCATGGAAGCGTCGTTCCTGCGCCACGACGTGCCCTACGCCCCGGCGTCGCTCGAGGCCGCGCGCGAGACCGTCGACCGTCGCATGACGCAGTGGGCGGAGCTCCGCACCCAAGCATGTCGGGAAAACGAAACGGCGTCCCCCGAGCACCCTTCGGCCATGGCCTACTGTCTGGACCGCTACTACGAGCAGGTCCGAGCGGTCCTGGGCGTACTCGAGGAGGCCGACCTCACCGTCGTCCGGCGGGTGCACCGAGCTCTCGAAGGGCTCGGAGGCCTCGAGCACTGCGTAGTCGATCGAGCCCTGCCCCCACCACCAAGCTGGCTGGTCGCCAACCCCACCGAAGGCTTGGCCATCGATGCCCAGCTGATGCGAGCCCGCGCCCTGCTCGATGCAGGGAAGGCCGAGGCTGCACGCGCCGACCTCACGGAGATCCGAGAGCGAGCGAACCAACTCCCCGCCCCCGCTCTCGAGGCCGAGGCTGCCCTGCTCCAGTGCTCCAGCGTCGGGCCATTCGAAGGGCGGGCATTCGCTCGGGAGGTCTGCGACGAGGCCCTGCTCATCGCCGAGCGGAACTCGCAGCCAACCGTGGCGACCGAGGTCTTGCTGCACATCGCCGCGCTCTACGGGGGCACGGAGCCGATGAAGGTCCAGCACTTCGTCGAGCTTGCACGGGCCAAGCGCGCGCAGCTCCCCGCCGACCCCATCCTCGATGCCCGCATGGAGTGGCTGACGGCAGAGATCCTGCTTGCCTACGACGAGCGCGAGCAGGCGATCGTCGCCCTCGAGCATGCACGGGAGGTCTTCATCGCCGAGCAGGGTCGCCGTTCGACCTCGGCCATTGGCGTCAGCAACAGCATCGGGCTCGCGCTCGCTCGAACTGGACACTGCGAGCGAGCCACACAAGAGCTCGCCGCACTCCTGCCGATCGTGCAGGCGACCTACGGCCCAGGCCACCCCACCGAGGGCGCCATCGTCAACAACCTCGGCCGGGCGTGCTCCTCGTGCGGAGACTCGGCATGTGCGGTGACGAGCTTCGAGACAGCCTTGGCGATCAAGGAACGCGCGAACGGCCCCACTTCGCCTGCACTGCTCACGACGCTGGGCAATCTCGCCCACGAACATCAGGATCTCGGCGACCGACGACGCGCGCTGGACTACGACCTCCGCGGCCTCGAGATCGCGCGCCAGACACCCGACGAGGGTCCGGCCGTGCGAAACTTCGAGGCCAACGCACTCGAACTGCAACGCACGCCTGGCGACGCGCAATCTTGCCGCGCGCTGGAACAATTGCTCCGTCAGCAAATCACGTTCGACGGCGTCGGCGATACGCGGCTCACCGAACACGTCGGACGGTGCTGGATCGAGGCCGGCGCCCCGGATGATCCCGGAGCCGATCCCGGGGCCAGCGTGCCGCAGCTCCTGTCTCTCGATCTCTACCCGCCGACGGCGCTGCTCGAGGGCGAAGCGGCTCCGCAGCA
>JAHZJA010000010.1 GCA_022601155.1 Deltaproteobacteria bacterium
CGCGCGTCGTGCACTCCCGAGGCGCTCGACCGCGGATGGAGGCTGTTCCCCGCTACGGGATGTTGATCCGCTCGGACCTCATGCCACCCGGGTAGGCATACGAAGCGTGGCAGACGTCGCCGCCGTCGATGGGGTGGTTGCACAATGGGCTCGCATCGCCCGACGAGTAGCCGAACTGCACCAGCCCAAAGGGCACGCCGCTCTCGATCGTGTGGGCGCCCTCGTCGATGAGCACGTCGGCGACCTCATAGGTTGGGGTGACCGGGTAGAACCCGCCGACGCTCTCGTTGTCGAGGAAGATGCTCGGGGCACCGATCTCGCGGATGACCTGCGCGTAGTGGAAGTCGAAGTTCTTCCCGGTCGAGAACACGTAGCGGCCGAGAAACTGCTCCACGGGCACCATCTGGTACATCGACGGATCGCCCTGCTCGGCGGCGGTCTCGGCCGGCTCGTCGTTGCTGTGCCGGCTGCTCTGCACGTAGCCCACGGGCATGAACGCTCCCGAGCCGTTGCTGTCGAGGAAGAAGCTGCACTGGTTTTCGACCTCGAGCTCGATCCACTGACCGCGCGCGGACAGGGTGCAGCCCGTGCCATCGAAGGTGTTGGGAGCGGTGCAGTTGTCGGCGGTGATGATGTCGGTGGTGCAGCCCAGGTTGCCCTCGGCCGTGACTCGCACGTCGGACGACGCCGAGTAGATCCGCCAGTAGTTGAGCTCGTTGCCGCGCGTCGGTGCGTGCGGAGCCACGTAGCGCTCGCCCCAGTAGTCGAGCGGGATGAGCAGCTCTTGTAGCGGGTCGCAGCGACCCAGCTCGGGAAACGCACGCACGGGCACCCGCGAGCAGCGGCTGGCGCCCACCACCCACACGGGCTTGTTCGCGTGGATGACGGTGCCCGAGACGTCGCGCAGATCCGCATTCATCTGAATGTTGGCGGAGGCGGCCACCCGAACGGTGTCGAAACGGTTCATGTGCAGCTCGGGGCTGGTCTGTCCGGCGGGCACGAAGTCGATGTTGAGGCCGGTCCCCGCGGTGTCGACCGGGGGAGTCCACTGCATGACGGTAAAGTCCTCGAGCGCCACCACCTCGAAGTAGCTCGGCTCGCCCAAGTTCTCGCCCTGCTCCTCGTGCGGCGCATAGGAGGCCACGACATAGTCGCGGCGCAACGTCGTCTCGGGCAGCAGCATCGAGGAGTCGTTGCCGCCCGTGGACAGCGGAGAGTGCTGGTAGGCGATGACCGGTGCATCGCTCTCGACGCGATACGTGCCCCCCGTGCGGAACATCGAGTCGTCGTCGGGAATGAAGCTGCTGTCGAGTTCGAACAGGGTCTCTTCGCCTGGCGCCAGCACGCGCGGCTCGCCGATGGGCTCTTCGTTTCGCGTGCCCGCAGGCGTCCGATAGAACTGGACCGTCGCGCTCAGCTCGGTGTTGGGATTGGAGACGACCAGGCCGTCGGTCTCCTGCGGGAAGGGGTGCAGCTGGCGGTTGGCGATGAACGAGCACCCGGCCGACGACGGCAGCTCGGTCTCGATCTCGCACGGGCCGATGCAGCGGTCCACGTCGCAGGTCTCACCGTCGCACGCGCGACAGACCTCGTTGGTGCCGCATGGCTCGGTCGTCCATTCGAGCCCGGTGGGGGCGCAGGTGTCGAGGAAGCCTTGGCCGTTGCACACGACCTCGCCTGGCGTGCACTGAAGCTCGACGGAATCGGCGGAGTCGCCCTCGGTCGTCGCGCCCGCGTCGGCGCTCGCTCCATCGGCACCAGCACCCGGATCGCGGTTGCAGGCCGCGGCGAGGAGGGTGATGGCGACCAGCCTCGTTGCAGTGGGCCCAAGGCGGTCGGGTTGTCGGTCCATCGTCTTCATGTTTAGAGCTCTGGTGCAGTCGATAAAGGAGCTGGGGCCTCCCGCGGCCGTCGGTAACCAGGCCGAGACGAGATATCCAGTGTGTCCGGGCGACGGGGTCGAGACAAGCCGCGGGTTCAGCACGGGGGCCGCGTGGGACCGCGCCGCACCGCCCACCGCGTTCGCACAGCTGCCATCGTGCGACCACGCGGTGCGTCGCGTGAGCCGTAGACCACCCACCGACCCGACGGTCGAGTCGACATCGCCCCCGCGGTGCGCGTCGCTGGTGTCCTCCAACCGGGGCACAATTCGACAGACCGCGACGGTCGAGCGTGTGACACGACGTCGTGATGAAATGCCGGGCGCCGACAGATCGGGGAAGGGCTCGCATCTTCGTTGGGGTCATGGCGGCCGACGAGGCTGGCCACGCACGCAGGCTGTCATCCTCGTGGTGGCGAACAACCGAGCCAGGACCGGAAGAACGCGGCCTTGGCTCGGTTTTCGGCACCAGTAGTGCCGGGCGCTCGACTACCCCACGGGGGGAGGAGGCGGCGGCGGTGCGTCGTGGCACACGCCGATCTCGAGGATGATGTACAGCAAGATCAGCTCCTGCGGGGTGAGCCCAGGATGCTCGCCCTCATCGGTGTGATAGGTGCTGAACATCATCCGACCGCAGCCGTACTCGGCGCTGATCGTCATCGGACGCAGCTCATTGCTCGGCGTGCACGCCGGGCAGACGCCCTCGACCCAGGCGTGGTGGCCCACGTCGACGTCGTTGCCGTCTTGGTCTTGCACGATGACCGACGGGATCTCGTCGATGCCCGACCAGTTGTCGACGATCTCGACCGAGGGCAGCGACAGCAGGTTGGGGTGGCCCCCGCCGATGTCTTGGAGCGGTGCGGGCAGAGCCTCCAGCCAAGCCAGCAGGTCGGCATCGAGCACGATCCCCGTGGTGTCGTAGTAGCCCAGGTCGGGGTCGAACGACTGGCCGTGCAGCGTCTGGTAGTTGGGGAAGCTCTGGTACAGGTACTCGTTGGCCCAGTCGGTGACGTACCACTTGCCACCTTCCTCGACCCACTGCCGGATGTTGTCCAGCCGCGTCTGCCCCAGGCTCCCCATCCCCACCTGCGACATGCAGGGGATGAAGATGATGTGGTACTGGCGCATCGCGTCGAGGTCTTCGAGCAGCGCACCGCCGTCGGACTGGCTGAGCAGATCGAAGTTCTCACTGCCGTTGACCAGGCCGCCGTTGCCATCGACGCTGCCCATCCCGATCTTGGCGAGCACGTTGAAGATGCTGTCGTTGCCGCTCTCGACGACGGCGATCCGGGGGACCCACATGCCCGCGTCTGGATTCCACTCGCCGGGGAGGTTGCTGTCGGCGTCGGCGATGACGTTGTTGCCCTCGACCACGTCGATGTCGACGCGGTGCATGAACTGGCCCTTCTGCACGACGAGGGTCTGGCCGGCGCCAGCGGGGGCGGGCAGCTCGAAGGTCCCGTCGGGCTCGGTCAGCACGAAGTGCGAGTTGCACGGGATCTCGACGCACTCGGCACAGTAGACGCCGTCCGGTACGGGCTCGGGATCCTCGGGGGTCACGTAGACCAGCGCGCCGCTGATCGGGATCTCGAGGTTGGGCGCGTGCACGGTGCCCGTGAGCGTGGCGTTGGTGGGAAGCGGCGTGCAGTCGCCGTTGCCCCCGTCGTCGGCCATGCCGCCCGAACCATTGCCGACGTCGAGGATGGTCCCGGTGTCGGCCTCGGCGGGGTCGGGATCGGTGGTGGTGGGCGGAATCGGGATGCCGCCCGTTCCCGTGGCTTCGGTGGGCTCGGGGCCCCCACAGGCCGACATCAACGCGATCGCCAGGGCGCCTACGCCGAGGCCCAGTTTCGTCGTTCTCATGTGCACCGTCCCTCCAACCTCAGTGGCAGGGTACCGCAAGCAGGAGCCGAATCGGGGCCCGCGTACTGTTGAACATCGACGTGCGTTGCGTCCGTCGGCGGCTGCACGACGCAATCGGCGCTACGACGCTGCAAGTGCCAGTGGCTGGCCCGAGGGCGACCATCAGTCTCGCCGCACGGAAGCTCGCCGTCGGACCGGGCGGGACCGCGGTGGGGAGCGGGAAGCCGGGCCGTGGGTTGACGACCGTCGGCCTTGCGCCAGGTCGCGCGGGACCTCGGCCGAGATCCGGCCACCTTGGCCCTGTGACACGCCCCATGGCCACCAGCGGGCCATGGCGTCGTGATTGACGCCTCCGGGCGGCCTGACGTAGCCTGCGCAGGCCGTGATTGCGCCGCAATTTCCAGCCCTTGTTGGGTCCACGAATCCGGGTTCGTTGCTCGCCGACGTCGACCTGGTCGGGTTGCTGACCGCCTCGCAGGGCATCGTGCTCGGCGTCGTCATCATCCTGCTCTTGTTGATCGCGTTGTGCGTGTTCGTGATCTTCTACAAGCTCGTGCACATCACGCAGGCACAGGGTCAGTCGATCTCGTTCCTCGATCGATTCTGGGAGAGCAAGCGGCTCGACGAGATCTATCAGGTGGCCGAGCGGATGCGGCGCAGCCCGATCGCGGCGATGTTCCGCGCGGGGTACGTCGAGCTGTCGAAGGTGAAGCGCTCGCGCGACGCGAGCCAGCAGCAGTACGGCATGGAGGCGCAGGTCTCGATGCACGACCGCGCGGGCGACTCCGACAACGTGGAGCGGGCGCTGGCGCGTGCGCGGCTGTCGGAGAACACCAAGCTCGAGAACCTGCTGCCGTTCTTGGCCACCACCGGCTCGGCCGCGCCGTTCATCGGCCTGTTCGGCACGGTGTGGGGGATCATGGAGGCGTTCCTCAGCATCGCGGCCCAGGGAAGCGCCGAGCTGGGCGAGGTCAGCCAGCCCATCGCAGAGGCGCTGGTCACCACCGCCCTTGCGCTGGCCAGCGCCGTGCCCGCCGTCGTCGCCTACAACTACTTTCAGCGACGATTGAAGGTGCTCAACGCCGAGATGAGCAACTTCTCCAACGATTTCATGAACATCGTCAAGCGGCACTTCTTCTAGGGGGCGGACGTCGATGGGCTCGATCATCAATGAAGAGCTGACCACCGACGAGCCGATGACGTCGATCAACGTCACGTCGCTCGTCGACGTGATGTTCTGCCTGCTCATCATGTTCATGGTGGCGACGCCGCTGATGTCGCCGGACGGCGAGGACGTCGAGCTGCCCGCCGCGCGCGGCGAGAAGATCTCCGAGGAGGAGTTCCTCTACAGCGTGATCTCCATCGATCGGACCGGGCGCGCGTTCCTCGGCCCCGTGCCGCTGGCGACCGACACCACCAAGCTCAAGGAGGAGATCGCCAACAACGTGAAGATCCAGGAAGATGGGATGGTCTTCATTCAGGGCGATCAGAACGTCGACCATGCCCGGATCGTTGACATCTTGGTGGCGCTCAAGGACGCAGAGGTCTCCCAGGTCGGATTCGTCACCGATCCCAACTCCAAGCGCATCGAGCAGGAACAGTAGGCAGGAGTACTAGGCCATGAACGCCCCGAAGAAATCCGCGCCTGTGAGCACCGGGAACCCGATCTCGGCCATCTTCGGTCAGTTCGGGCGCGATATTGCCGATCTGTTTCGCAACCCGCTGGCGTTCATCGGGGGCGTGGGGGGCATGCTGCTGACGAGCGTGCTGCTGTTCTTCGGCTTCGTGGTGCTGGCCAACGCCGAGGACGACGGCGCCGACGAAGACGAGTTCCTCATCGATTTCGAGCCCGGCGCGCTGGTCAAGCTGGGGCAAGAGATCGACGAGAAGGAGCTGCCCGAGAAGATCATCGTCCAGGACACCCGCGCGGAGGAAGATACCGTCAACGAGACGGTGACCGAGGACGAGAAGGCCGAGCCCGTCGTGGAGCCCAAGCCGGAGCCCGACGAAAAGCCCAAGAAGACCGACAAGCCACCGCCCAAGGAAAAGAAGGACAAGAAGCTCAAGACGTCCAAGCTGCCCACCACCTCCAACACGCCCTACAAGAAGGACCTGCCGACGGTGAAGCAG
>JAHZJA010001087.1 GCA_022601155.1 Deltaproteobacteria bacterium
CGGGCCAGGGGATCGGAGTCGGACACGGACCGGCAGTATACGGGCGCTGGGCCTCGCTCTTGCTCGGGCTCGGTCGGTCACCGACCGGTGAATTTTCTTTCGAACCGAATCGCCGCTGCGGGCACTGATGCGCGACTCATGCACGACATGCTTGCCAATCCGGCGCGCGCTCGACGACGCGCGCATCCGTTCGTTCCGTCGGCCGCTGTCCTCGGTGCGCTGCTGATCTTGGTGTTGCCGGGATGCGCTCTGTTCGGGCCCTTGCGGCCCTCGGAGCCGTCGACCGCGGCCAGCTCGACCGCGGCCAGCTCGACCAAGTACGAAACGGCCTCGTACCAGCAGGAACCAACGGAATCGGTGGCGGCAACCCCTGCGCTCAACGAGCCCCTGATCGGGCATTGGAGAGCGTTGGCACCGCCCGAGCAGCGACCGATGGTGGAGCTGGCGCGACTGGTGCTGGCCGATGAACCCGATCTCGCGAAGGTGGCAGCGTTGTCCCCCGACAACGCCAAGCGCTATCGGGACCTCCGCGCGCTCCGTGAGCGCAATCCTCGGGACCCCCACATCGAGAAGATCCGCGCAAACCTCGAGTCGTTCGACAGCATGACGATGTCGTTTACGGCCACTTCGCTCATTACCTCGAGCGGGGGCAAGACCTCGCGAGACGACTATGAGGTGAAGGAAGCGTTCGGCGACTCGCTGCTGCTCGCCATCAATGACGACGGACTGTCGAACCTCTATACGGTGCGGATGGTCGGCAAGGACGAGCTGACCTTCGACGTCGGCAACGGAACGCCGGTCACCATGGTTCGGGTGGGCACGCCCGATCCCGTGATGCCCTCAGCGGACGACAATGCGCCGCCGGCATCGCCGAAGATGGCCGGGTCTCGCGGCGTATGTGGCCAGGGGTGGTCGAGCATCAACCAGGATGCATGCGCCAGGGTCGATCGCATGAAGTCGAGCTATGGCAGCACCTCGGTGCTCGGGCAGATCAGCTTCTTGCGGGCGAGCTACCGCCACGTGTTGGTGGATGTCTCGCTGTATCAACAGGGCCGATTGGTGGTGACCTGTCCCGCGGTCCTCAGCAACATCGAAAAGGGCGAGCAGGTCGCGTTCGAGGCCCTGTGCGCGGGAGCCAACCCGGTCCACGACGAGGTGCGCGTGCGGGTAGGCAGCGCCTATCCGCCGCCCGAGTGGAAGTGAGCGACGGTGCGAACCGACAGCGGCCAGCGGCGTAGAGCAGGGGTGGTCGCTCCCACGATGGGACTCGCCGGCTTGTTGCTCCGCGGCTCGAGCCATGGGGTCGCGGAGTACAGCTCAGAGCCCGCCGCCATCGCCACCAATACGGAGACACGCCGCTAACCCATGCGCCCTGTCGCGCAGTCGTGGATCCGCGCTCGCGTTCGAAGTCTGATGAACTTCAGGTGGTCCCACGCGGGGTCGTTCACTGCGGCCTCGTATCGGACGCGCTGGAGCGCGTGGCGTTTCCAGCTCCACACCACCGGGTTGTGTTCGGGGTCGAGGGTGGTGAGGTTGGTCCACCGCTCACGGTTGCCGTTCCACAGCCGCTCCCGCGTGACCACCCGACGCACGCTTCGAGGGATGAGCTGGCGCATCACCTGCCAGCGGGGCAGGTCGAGGAAGATGACGGTGTCGGCGCGGGACCACAGGATGTCGCGGGCGACGGTGTAGTTGCCATCGATGACCCAGTGCTCTGTCGCCGTCGCGTCGGTCACTTGGGAGCGAAACAGCTCGGTCTCGGTCGGAACCCAGTTGGGCTGATGGAACAGCGAGTCCAGCTCGACGTGCGGCAGCGACAGCCGCTCGGCGAGCGTGCGCGCGAGGGTGGTCTTGCCCGACCCGCTGGAGCCGATGACGTTGATCCGGCGCACGGCCACGAGTGTGGCACGAGGCAGATCGAGGGCAAACGCCAGCCGTCGCGGATCAGGACGGAGCCGGGCACTCCGCGGTGACGGTCGCGGCGTCGTTGTTGCTCTCGTCGCACTCGAGCACTTGCTCGGGGTTGGGCCCACCATCGACCGCGACGAAGTAGCTCAGCGGGGGGGTGCCGGGCAGGAACTCCACCGGCCACGACAACACGGTCTGCGCTCCGGGTAGCAGCGGTTGCGGGGTGGCCTGGGTGCCGACCACGGTCCCCGTGGCGTCGGTGCCTTCATAGAGCGTGACCTCCACCCCGGCGGGGACGCCGAGCGAGCCGATGTTGCGCACCGTGGCCTGGAGCTCGAGCTGTTGCTCGAGACAGCTGCCCAGGCCCACCACCAGCTCGATCGTCAGATCGGGTGCGTTGAACACTCCCGCACCCTGCACGTTTTGCCGGTAGTTGTTGAGCCCCGGCTGGGTCCAGTTGTCGGTCTCCAGCGCCGGGACATGCCCATCGGCGCCCGAGTTGGTCACGTGATAGGTGTGCTGGGTCCACACGCGCCGCGTCTGCACCCATTGGTCGAAGGTATCGCCCAGCGACCGCACGCCGCGGGTGTAGGTGTAGCCCGGCAGCCCGCTGCAATTGGTGTGGGTGTCGTTGGCCACCACGAGCACCTCGGAGTTGCCGTCGGCATCGACATCCACGACCAACGGATACTCGTGGATCGTCCCCGTGGAGTTGGGGAGCTCGAGCAACACGGTGCCGTCGACCCCCGAGTACACCCGCATGAAGCACTCGTCGGCGTAGACCACCTCGGCCACACCGTCGCCCTGGAAATCGAACACCGAGGAGCCCGTGGCGTTGGAGCTCTGGTCCTGGGTGGGGGCCGACCAGCGCACGTAGATCGAGCCCGGGGCGGGCATCGGGTCGCCCATGGGCACCACGATGTCCTCACCGGCACGTGCCATGTCGTACACGGCGTACGAGCTGCCTCCGGCCGCGGCGATCTCGGGGCGACCGTCACCGTCGAAGTCGGCCACCGTCGGTGGGCCGCCGCGGCCACCACCGGGGATGTCGACGGGGCCGGTGCGCGCGGTCGGGTCCGCGATGCAGGCGGCGTCGGTGGGGTCGATTCCACACCACCCCAGGCCCGTCTCGCCGTCGAGGACGAACACCTGGCCGCTGGCCACCAAGATCACCTCGGGGGTGCCGTCCTGGTCGAGGTCGGCGATGGCGGGGTAGCCGTCGGGGGCCGCCGACTGCCAACGCGGTGAGAGCGAGACCTGGGGGACGCCGCCCATCCGTTGCCAGTCGAGCGTCCAGGCGTCGCGGCCCGAGACGATCTCGGGGGCGCCGTCCATGTCGAGGTCGACGATGGCCGACACTCCGCCCTGATAGCCGCCGTTGGTCCCGTAGCCCGCGCCGTCACCCCCCTGGTTCCACACCACCAGACCGTCGTGGTCGAGGACCGCTGCACCCACCACGATCTCGGCCTCGGGATCGGCGTCGAGGTTGGCGAGGGTGATCGAGCCGTTGATGATGTCGAACGATTGCGTCGCCCCGTTGCTGTCGTGTGAAGTCCACAGCAGGTTGCCCTGCCCGTCGACGGCGTGGATCGCCGAGCCGCCGCCGATCTCTCGACCCGCATAGACGACATCGGGCAGGCCGTCGCCCGAGACATCGGCCACGCCGAGGCTGTGCCGCCCCTGGGATCCAAAGCTCCCTGCATTGGGGTCGTTGTCGATGCGCCAGAGCTCCAGGCCAGTGACGCCGCTGAGAACGACGACCTCGCCCGAGGGCCAGCTGCCGCCATCCATCTGCGTCGTGTTGACGACGACCTCGGGGGTGCCGTCGCCATCGAGGTCGGCGACGACGGGGCTCGAGATCACGTTGTCGGTCGTCCAGGCCCACTCCTCGGTGGCGTCGATCTGCTCGAACTGGGGCTCGAGCTCGCACACCACCGGGTCGGCCTGGGGCAGGCACTGGTCGAGCGTGGGCTCGCAAAACTCCCCGATCTCGCAGTCGAAGGAGTCTTGGCAATCGCCGGTCGGGGTGGCGCAAGCATCGGCGAGGCACACCTGGCCCACGTCGCAGCAGATGCTCTGATCGGGGCCGCAGCGGACATCGCTCTCGCACGCGGGCAGACACGCGCCACCTGCACAATCCTCGTCGGCGCTGCAGCACACGGCAGGGTCGCCGCACAGGACGGTGTCGCACGGCGGCGTGGGTCCCTGCGTCGTCCCGTCGGCGGTACCCGCCTCGGTCGCGCTGCCGCCGGTCGGGGCGCCGTCGGTCTGGCCGCCGGTCGAGCCCCCTGGGGGGAAGTTGGAGCTGTCGCTGGTGTCGGACCCGTCGGGCGGATCGCCACAGGCCCAAGGTCCCAGGACGAGCAGGAGTGCGAGGGATGAGCGGGGCGTGTCCACGTGCACTTGTAGACACCACGATACACCCAGATTTTCGGGTCGGTGATGACGCTGCGCGGCGTTCATGCCGTGGACGATCTCGGCGGTGCCGAGGGCCGCGTCGATGGAAGCGCCGGCCCCAAGACGCGGCGACGGGCTTGGCCCTCGCGTTTCGGC
>JAHZJA010001088.1 GCA_022601155.1 Deltaproteobacteria bacterium
CCAGCTCCGTCAGACGCTGGCGACGGCCAGTTTGCTGTCCAGCGGCGACGGCACCATCACCGCCGACGCGCTGGCGGAGATCCTCGACCAAGACGACGGGCTGCCCGAGAACCCCGACGACGTTCGTCGCCTCCGAGCCGAGCTGATGCGGCACATGGCCGACAACCATGGCGACGCCGACGCGGTTGCGCGCACCATGAACCGGGACCCGTACCAGATTCACCGCTGGCTCCAACGGTTCGACCTGCAGCCCGAGAGCTTTCAGGACTGAGCGTCGGCTGGCTCGCCGCGTCGCTGGTGCGGCGGGGGGTGGGTTCGGAGCCCGCTGGGGCGTGGCGACGAGCAGCGTCGTCCCCCATGGCGTCCGGACACCGCGCGCCTCGTCGCTCCACGATGCGCCCCATACATCGACGCCAGTGCCAGCAAGAGGCCGGCACCGGCGACTCGACCCTCGCCGCAGCGGGGGCTCCGCCCAGGTTCAGCCGAGCGCTTCGAGTTGGGCGGCCAGCTCCGGGTGGTCGGCGTCCTCTTCGAGTCCGCGCCGGAGCATCGCGCGGGCCTTGGGCTTTTCCTCCAGCGCAAGGTGGGCACGCGCGAGACTGACGTAGATGTCGCCCCGTCGCAGCAGCCCCGAACGATCGGCATTCTGCAGCAGCATCGTCCGATAGATCTTGAGGGCGTCCTTCCACTCCTGCTGCTGCTCGTACAGCGTGCCCAGTTGGATCAGGGTCTCTACGTTGGTCGTGTCCACTCGATACGCCTCCAGCAGTTGCTCGCGTGCAGCCGCATCGTCGCCCTCGTGCCGGACGATGCGAGCCAGACGCGTGAGGTAGTGCGCCAAGATCTTGTTGCGTCGACCCGCGCGGACCGACTCCACCAGCCACTGGTACATCCCCTTCGCCGAAGCGTACTCCTGCGTCGCGAACAGACCGTCGGCGATACGACGATTGATCTCGACGTCGTCGCGAACCTGCTGCGTCTCGTAGATCTCGTGCAAGACCTGCAACGCCGCCGAGGGATTGTCGAGCTGGTTCATCAGCAGATCGACCCGCTGAAGCTCCAGTGCACGACGTGCTTGCTCGTCGGTCTCGGTGTGCACGGCGATCTCGAGCAACGAGGCCACCCGGGGCCAGTCCTCGGCCTCGCGCGCAACGACCATCAGCGCCGCCGCGGCGGCTGCGTTCCCCGGATCCAGGCGCAATGCCGACTCGAGATGCTCGCGCCGTCGCTCGGGCTCGTCCTCGGCCAGGTTGGCCAGTCGCAGGTGCAGGGCAGCCCCTTCGGCGCCCGTCGGCTCGAGTGCCGCCGCCCGCTCGAGGGTCTGCCGCATGCCCTCGTCGTCACCCCGAGCGTCGTAGACCGACGCCAGTGACAGCAACGCAGGTACGTACGACGGATCGAGCTCGAGCAGCTGGTTGAGGATCGACTCCGCCCGGTCACTGTCGTCCAGGCGCTCGGCGAGCAATGCCGCCAGCTGCGACGCGATCTGTCGATGCCCGTCGGCATCGCCATTTTCACGGGCGCGGTCCATCTGCGACTGCCACAGCTCACTGAGATCGACGAACCGTTCCTCGGCCGCCAGCAGCCGCTCGAGGCCGGCTTCGGCCTCCGCGTGCCCCGGTTCCTCGACAAGGATCTGCTGCAGGCGCTCGATCGCCTCCCCCGCGTCGCCCAGCTGCTCCTCGGACAGCGTCGCCAGCTGCTCGAGCACGCGCGTCCGGTCGGCGCCATCGACCGCCTCGAGACGCTGCTCGAGGGTGTCCCGCACATCGTCCCAGCGCTCGAGCCGGCGCAGCAGCGTCTCCAGCTGCTGGAGCGCCTCGAGATCGTTGGGCTCGTCGGCCACCATGTCTTGGTAGGTGCCGATGGCATCGTCGACGCGATCGAGCCGCTCGACCAGCAGCCCGGCCAATCGGCCCCGCAGCTGCCGACGCTCCTGAGCGTCCTCGGTCAGCATGACCCGTCGGGCCAGCGCATCGCCCAGCCGCTCGGCATCGTCAGCCGCGGTGAGCAGCGCCAGCAGGCGCGTCCATGCCTCGGTGTGGTTTTCGTCGAGCGACAGGACCTGATCCAGATCGCTGATCGCCAACGCGGGGTCGACCAGGGCGTTCTCGGCAACACCCGCGGCCTCGGCCCAAAGCCGCGCCCCATCGTCCGGGTTCGGCTGCACCTGGGCCAGCGCACCGAGGGCCTCGTGCAGCACCGACGCGTCACCGACCGCACGCGCGGCCTCCACTCGACACGCCAGCGCCTCGGGGTGCTCGGGGTTGTCGGCCAGCATGCGGTCGAGCACGTGCAACGCCCGTCCGCCCTGTCCCAGGTCGGTGAGCAGGACCTGGGCCGCCTGGAGCGACAGCGCCCCAGTCGAGCGCCCCTCCTGCTCCCCGGCCTCGATGGCCGCCAGCATCAGCTCGACCGCTTGCGGTAGCTGTGCGTGCTCACGTCCCAGTGCCAGCACCCGCGACAGCGCCGTGTCCGATTGAGGATCGAGGGCCAGCAGCTGCCCCCACGCCTCGAGGGCCTGGCCCGGCGTCCCTCCGCCCTCGTCGAACAGGCCACCCAGCTGCTCGAGCAGCACCGGACGGTCGGCGTCGGCCGCTTGGGCCAGGCGCCGCTGCACCACCCGAGCCCGCCCTGCCTTGTCGTCGATGCTCTGGTAGGCACCCTCCAGGGCATCGAGCAGCGCATCGGAGGCCGTCCCCTGCTCGTGCTCCAAGACCTGCTCCAGCCCGGCGATGGCATCGGAGCCGGCGCCGGCCTCGAACGCGTCACGGTACGACTCGAGCGCGCCCGTGCCGTCGCCCAGGGTCAGCTGAACCTGGCCCAGCCGGACCTGAAGCTCGGCCCGTGCCGTGTCGTCCTCGCTCAGCCGCACGGCCTCGCGCAGCGCCTGCTCGACCGCAGCCGGAGCCGCGACCGCACGCCCCAGGCGCTCGACGTCGGTGCACACGTTCGCGTTGGCCAGTCCTTCGTCCAGCAGAGGCGTCAGCAACGTCAGCGCACGCTCGTTGTCGCCGAGGATGTCCTCGGCAAGACGCGCCGCATCGGCCGCGATCAACACCCGGGCGTCGGGATCACGATCCGACTGCGCCGCGCGTTGGGCCAGACGATCGACATGATCGGCACCCGCTCCCAGCTGCACCGCCAGCTGCCCCGCCTGCTCGAGGACAGGCGGGAGCTCGTTCGGCTCTACGGTGTCGATGAGCGCCCCGAGTGATGCCAGGGCGCCCGCGGTGTCTTGCAGCCGATGCAGCCGGACGTCGGCGAGCCGACGCAGCGAGTCTGCCCGCTCTTGCGGATCGGAGGTCAGGTCGGCCCGCGCGGTGAGCACGGCAGCGAGTTCGGAGAACCGGCCCGTCGCTTCCAGCTGGGGCATGACCATCATCCCCGCCGGTTCGTAGTGGTCCTCGGTCTTCGACAGCGCCACCAAGTCCGCAACGGCACCGTCTTGACCCGGCACCACCTGCAGGACCTGCTCATAGCGCTCCAGTGCGCTCGCGACATCGTCGAGCGGACCCGCGAACAGCTGCGCGGACTCGAGGATCAACGCGGCCCGTCGCTCATCGTCTTCGGCCAGGGTGGCGCGCTCGGCCAGGACGTCGGTCGCCTCGGCGTGGCGGTCGTCGGCCACCAGCGCACGGGCCAGCTCGGCCAGCGCTTCGTCGTCTTCGGCCGACTCGGCCAGCAGCTCGCGAAGCACGTCGATCTGCGCGCCTCGGTCCTGCCGACCGTCGCGGTGGAGCACGGCCAGCTGCATGCGCAAGTCTCGACGCTCTTGGTCCTCGTCGCTCGAGTC
>JAHZJA010001089.1 GCA_022601155.1 Deltaproteobacteria bacterium
GTGCCCCAGCCGGGGATGAACGACGGGGTGCCCGAGCTGAAGGACTGCGTCGCCAGATCGATGGCGGCCGTCGTGGACCCGTTGAGGTTCAGCGGAGTGCTCAGGCGAAGCAGCGCGGCATCGGCTCCGTCGGCGGTGTCGCCGTTGTAGCCCGGCGCGATGGCCAGCTGAGTTATCTGGCGCACCTGCCCGGTCGCGTTGCGGTTGGTGACCCCGGCCTTGACGCTGACGTTGGCGACCGACTGGGGCGTGCCGTTGCCGCTCGTGAAGCAGTGGGCGGCGGAGAGGATCCACTCCTCGTCGATGATCGATCCGCCGCAGAAGTGCTGGCCGTTGAACTGAACCGAGACCTGCCAGGGTGCTTCGGTGATCGAAATATTGGACCCGCCAACGATGCGATCGTCGTCGTTGGACTGGGGACGCTCGAGAACGTCTCGCCCGAGATCAGCGTCGGAGTCACACGCGTAGGAAACGGAAGCCAAGGTCCCGAGAAGGAGCACCCGGCCGCACACCATCTGCTTGTTCATGATGTCGAGCAATAAGGGGGCTACAGGTAGGCCTGTCAAACGAGGCGGAGCATACCGTGCCCCGCGTGCTGCTGGGGAGGGGTAACTCGGGCGAGATGCGATACGAAGCAGACCTGGTATCGCCCGGCCCCGGGCTAGCGCATCGTTGGTCATCGGGCTGACGATCCATACATCCGCGCGCTCGCGGGGAGCATCGACTGTAAGATCGACCCAATTCATGGGCACCCGGACTAGGTCATTCGACTCTTGTACTTAGATGATTCGTGCCACCAATTCGATTGAAGTAACTGCACTCGGGCGGCGAGGGTCGAGCTCGATCGCTCACGAAAAATTTCGACGTTCAGTTCCCTCGAGGGGGCATCTGGCCCCCACTGCGCGGGGCGCTGCAATTGGCGGGGGGCGAGGCCCGAGCATGCTCGGCGAGACGTTGTGCGCGAAAACGCCCTACTGAACATCGTTTGTTCCCACCATAGGACCCCTTTCGGGACGATGACCAACGAAGTGAAATCGTTTCGAAATCGTGAACAATTCTCGTCGCATTGGGCGACGCGGGGGCTCTCGACCCCATCTGGAAGCGTCTTACATGATGCGACATTTGCTCCAAGTGTGTGCACAAAGATCGATGCAGTCCCGCAACTGAACCGTTCAACTTTCGTCGTTACCCAATTGCACAGTTGACGTCCCTCGTAGGGGTGCGAACGAACCCGCACACCTACGGACTTCCGGGTGGTCGATCGCCGCGCGGAGCCTCGCTTGGGTACCGCACCGGGCTTCGATCTGGCTGGGCACCAACCACGGCCTCTGACTTCTCGCCGCGCTTCACCGGCGGTGGGCACTGGGTTCGGGCGCTCCCTAGACCAGACGACTACGCCTGAAGGTCGACGACGACGCGCCGGTCATCCTCGAGGTGCGAGACGACGACGTACGAGATGACGGGAGTATTCTCGGGCTCTGGGGCAATGCCCACGACGGGCCCGAGCGCGACGTTCCGCAGCAGCGGCTCAGGACATGGCGTGGGAATCGCGTTGCATTTGCGCGCCCCGGGTTTCAGGCATGGTCGGCACATCGCGGCACACGGTGCAGGACCGCGATCAGTTGTACTGGAGCCGATGAACACGGGCCCTCGCCCGGTGCTCCGCGAGTGCGGAGGCAATGGGAGGTCGACCGGCGTAGACCGCATCCGGTGTTTGGCCATCGTGGGCGTAGTGGGGTACGACGGCGTTGTGCTGGGTAACGTAGAAGTCGACGAGCTGCCGTACGGCCTCGATGGATTCCAGTCGATGGAGGTACAGCCATCGGTGACGTCGTCCACGACCTGGTTGACGTTCTCGACGCCGGAGTCGGTCAGCAGATGAACGTCGGCGCTCTCGATGAAGGCGAGTGCCCGCTGAAGAACTGCTGTGGTGGTCTGTCCCATGATCTTCTCGGAAAGCTGCCAGGCAAGGACCTTCCGCGAGAAGTTGTCCATGACGGCGTGGAGGTAGACCTTGGCGCCGTTGAGAAGGCGGATCACGGTGACGTCCAGATGCCACCACTCGTCGGGCGCACGGGCTCGTATCTCCACCGCCGGCCTGGGCGGATGAACCCGGGGTCGGGGTCGTCGCCAGCCTCGCTCAAGCATCAGTCGGCGCCACGTAGAAGAGGAGGCGAAGACCTGTCCGCACGGCTGAGCATGAAGGACGAGGGCACGGAGTCTCATATGGCGGAGGCCGGGATCAAGGACGTGGCGTTTGATCTGTTGGACCTCCTCGGGGGCGGAAGTTGTCAAACAACGTGAAACAGTTCTGGTTTGAATCTACTGAACCGAATGCGCGAGTTGCGGTGGCGGTTCAGTGGTGATCGTCGTCGGGGCGGGCTTGTTGATCCACACCGCGGTGGGCAATGGCGGGGGCTTGGGCAGCCCTCGAGGAAAGCGCTTGGGATTGGCCTCGAAGGCGGCGGCGAGAGCCTCGGATCGGCGATGCCACTTGTCGAGCGCGAGGCCGTGGTGGACGTCGTAGGGCGTCATGAGGCCCAGCGCGAGA
>JAHZJA010001090.1 GCA_022601155.1 Deltaproteobacteria bacterium
GCCAGGGCGTCGGTGACCTCCGCTGGTTCGACGAGATCGGGGTGTTGCTCGAAGATGCTCACCGCCCGCTCGAAGTGGTCGGCCGCGTCGTCGGAGCGGCCGCGGGCCGCCTCGGCGCGCCCCATCCAAAACCACACCTGGCCCACCAAGACGTGTCGCGGGCCAAAGCGCTTGGTGCGGATTTCGAGCGCTCGTTCGAATGCGACCAGTGCCGACTCGGGGTCTCCGTGGCGGACCTGCGCCTTGGCGGTGGCGTGCAGGGTCTGCGCGACGTCGGGATGGTCGGCCCCGAGCGCGTTGCTCCGGATGTCCAAGGCGCGCCGCAGGGTGGCGATGGACTCCTCGGCCTGACCCATGGAGTCCATCGCCAGGCCCATGTTGTGGAGGATGGCTCCCGCGTGGGGATGATCGGGGCCGACCGACGCCTCGATCGCCTCGAGCGCGCGTCGCTGGACCCGGATCGATTGTTCGTAGCGGCCCAGGCCGTGCTCCACGTTGCCCACCGCGGTGAGGGTGGACGCAATGAGAGGGTGCCCCGGAGCGAGCGAGCGCTCTCGGATGCTCAGCGCTCGCCGAAAGACCACCCCGGCTTGCTCGTACTCGCCACGCTGGAGGTGGACGTTGCCGATATTGTTCAGAGCGATGGCAACATCGAGGTGGTCGGGCCCCACGGTCGCCTCGTGGATCGCCAGCGCTCGCTGGTAGGCGACCAGGGCGTCTTCCTCGAGGCCCTGGTCTTGGAGCACGTTGCCGAGGTTGTTGGTCGTGGCCGCCAGCGCGGGGTGGTCCTCACCCAGCGCGGCGCGCTGGATGGTCAGGACGCGGCGAAACCCGGCCTCTGCCTCCGGGTACGAGCCCTCCACGGTGTGGACGATCGCGAGCCGGTTGAGGGTGTCGGATGCCAGCGGGTGGTCGTCGGCCAGGCCCAGCCGCTCCCGGGTCATGTGCGCGAACCAGGCCCACCGCTTGCCTTCGTCGTGGCGGGCGAGCCGGAGGCCTACCACCAGCACGAGGGCGTTGACCGCCCGAATCACCTCCATGTCGTCACCGAGCGCGTACGCCTGGGCCAGGCCTCGGCGCAGCGACTGCTCGGCCTGGTCATAGTGGCCCTGGCAATCGTGCACCAGGCCGAGCGAGGTATGGGCCTTGGCGATCATGGAGGCGTCGTCGTCTCGGATGGCGTCTCGCAGGACCTGCTCGACCCCTTGCTCGGCGTCGTCGCACTTGCCGATGGACTCCAGCGCGGCCGCTTCTGCCAGCCGCACGAGCAGTGCTTGCGATGTCTGGCGCTGGGTCGGGTCGGCGGGGGGCGGGGTCCGGTGTCGTAGCTCGGCGTCGTCACTGCAGCCGTCGACGCCGCTCAGCCGCCAGGCCACGTTCACCGCACGGTCGATGATCTCCGCGGTGGGGGCAGACCACTGCTCGGCCAGGGTCCGGATCCGGGCGGAGTGTTCGTCGAGGCAAGAGCGGGCTCGGGCCAACATCTGGGCACTTCGGGTCCCGTCCACCTCGGCCTCCACGCACACCGCGGTCCGTACCCGTCGCCAGTCGTCGACCAAGGGATCGATCCGCGCGCGCACGCGGTCCCAGGCCGTGGCGGCGTTGGGGACCTGCGTCGTCGAGAACGCCGCGCCAATGCTCCGGGCGCGAGCGTCGTTCCAGGCCGTGGCGATCGCATCACCCTCGAGGTCGCATGCGGCGAGGCTGCGGGCCCGTGCATGGGCCCGGGCTCCAAGTCCGGCCGCCACCAGGGCGGGCAGGGCCGCGGCCACCACCCAGTGTCGTCGGCGCCGCGACGGGTTGCGACGCAGGGCTTCGAGCAGGGGGTACATGCTCGGCCAACGATCGGCGGGGTCGGGGGACAGCCCCCGACCGATCACATCGATGATCCGTCGGGGCACGGCGGGCCCGGGTGTCGGCCACGAGGGAGGCCCGGCCCTCTTGCGGGCCAGCAACGCACGCCCTCGCAATGGCTCGTCGAGATCTTCGAACGGGAGGCGCCCGGTCAGGGCCTCCCACACCGATGAACAAAACGCGTATTGATCGGCCGCAGTGGTGAGCAGCCCGCCGCGGAGCTGCTCGGGTGGCATGTAGGCGGGCGTCCCCACGACCTGGCCGTCCTCGGTGAGGCGCTCGTCCAGATCCGCCGAGTCGGGCAGCTCGTCGCCCGTCCACGAGTGCAGGGAGGATGTCAGCAGGGAGTTCGGGGCCGATTCGTCGACCTGCGCCATCCCGAAGTCGGTGACCTTGACCTCCCCGTCGGTGCACACCAGCACGTTGGCGGGCTTGAAGTCGCGGTGCAGCAACCCGGCCCGATGGGCCGCGGCGAGTCCATCACCCGCGTCACACAGCAGCCGGACGACCTCGGTCCACGGTCGGGCATGGGCCCGCAGCCATGCTCGCAGGTTCTGCCCCTCGACCAACTCCATCGCCAGCAGCAGCTGCTCGTCCCACGACTCCACGTCGTAGACCCGCACGACGTTGCGGTGGTTGAGCTGGGCCATCGCCCGAGCCTCGCGGATCAGACGGCCGCGCGTCTGAGGCGAGGCCCGGTCCGGTCGAACGCACTTGAGGGCGACCTCGCGCTGAAGCTTGGGGTCGTAGGCGCGATGCACCACGCCCATGCCGCCCTTGCCGATCTCGCCGATCAGCAGGTAGCGGCCCCGCATCCACGCCGTCTCGGGGATGCGGTCGGGGGCTGGCGATCGCGGGTCACTCATGCGGCACGGCGCACTTTATCGTCGGCTCTCGTACGCGGATCACGGACACGCGGGGTGGTTGTTCAAACGAATCGACCGGCGGGGTCGATTTTTCCCGAAAACCCTGCAAGCGCAGCCGGTTCGCGGCCTACCGGTGGGTGGAGAGCCAGGCTCGGGCGGCCGCGGCGTCCTTGCGGGCGCCTGCGCCGATGTTGCCGAACCCATCGAGTGCGTGCCGGGCCAGGCTGCGAGCGCGGTTTCGATCGCCTCCGCCGTCCCACAGCGCCCGAGCCAAGGCCAGTCGTGTCTGGGCGAGCTCTCGTGCAAATCCCGTGGTGCCCTCGTAGGTCTCCCGTGCGCGCTCGAGCGTGAGCAGAGCCTCGGCATGGCGTCCGAGTTCAACCAGGTTGCCGCCCACGTTGAGCAGCGCGGCGGCGAGATAGGGATGCTCGGGCGGCAGCGGCCCGTCCTCGAGGAGGGTCAGTGCCCGACGGTTGGCAGCC
>JAHZJA010001091.1 GCA_022601155.1 Deltaproteobacteria bacterium
AGCCCGCACTCTCCGCAGGCCCGGGTGCCCCGGCGCGCCCGCTCCGGGGCTACTGGATCGGTGTGGGGGCCCAAGCCCACGAGCTTGCGGCCCACGCGGTGTGGTTTGCAGATGAAGTGGCCGCAGCGCCACGCGAATCTCGATGGCCGCGGGCCACCCCGGTACGAGCAACCCCGGTGCGACGGCTGGGGCGACGCGCTGGAGGGCCGGAGCGGCGCGGACGGGGACCCATCCGCCAACGCAGGGCGGCGGAGAGGATCTGTGCGCGGCTCAGTCGATCGTTCTGGCCCGCGTCGGTGGCCACCAGATCGTCGAGACCTCGCCGATCACGTCTTCGAGAGGGACGAACGGCGCGGGCACGGGCTCGCCAGAGACGTCGGTGGAGAACTGGCGGCTGTCGAGGGAGTCGTTGCGGTTGTCACCCAGCACGAATACGTGGCCCTCGGGCACAGACCAGGTCTGGGGCGGAGTCGGGTATCGCTCTTCCGAGATCCTTCGGTAGCGCACGGTGTACGACCGACCGTCCACCTGCTCGCGGAACAAAGTGCACTGCGAGGGGTCGAGCGCGGCCGCCTCGCTCCAGCACGGCTCCGATAGCTCCTGTTGCGCAATCACCCGGGCCTCCCCCGTTCCCGCGGGCGTGATGCGGACCTCGCGACCCTCGACGGTCACCGCATCGCCGGGCAGACCGATCACCCGCTTGAAGAACAGCTGACTGCGATCCATCGGTGCCCGGAACACCACCAGGTCGCCGCGCTCGACCTCGGCCCACACCGAATAAGCGAAACGATCGACCAAGAAGTGATCGCCGTGGCGGAGGGTCGGCATCATCGAGCCGCTGGGCGTATGGAAGCTGGGGCACGCCACCGTGAATGCCCCAAACACCAACAGCGCGCCGATGCCCAGCTGGATCGGACGGCGGCGCAACCACGGGGTCGGTGGTGTCGGCTCCTCGAAAGAGTCATCGACCATCGAGCCAGCGTACTGCACGACCAGCGAAGGAGCGAGTGCCGAGCGGCTCTCCGGCCGCGGGCGTTTGTGCATTGTTCATGATCATCGCGCGGGCTCCTCGAGGTCGTCGTCATCGTGTCGCGGTACCGGCTGGGCGGCCTCGAGGACTGCGACCCGGCCGTTGTGTGCGGCGATGCTCATCGCCCCACCAACCAGATCCGCCAACCACACCGCGCCGAGGATCGTGAGAGCCCATGGTGCTCCAGCCGCCCACGCCACCATGCCGATCACGGAGAAGAGTATGAGTGTCGCGGCCCGACGGTAGTGGCCCATGTACAGATGGCACGCACCGATCAGCGGAGCGACACCGGTCATGGCGAGCAACGCGGGCATGACCAGCGGCTCACGTCGGGGCGCCGAGGGCCTCGCCGCCGTCTCGCGCGGGGACGAAGTCTCGTTCCGGTACGGCGAGCCGAGCTCGGACTCATCATCGTTCGCCATCGAGTCGTCGAACGGCCCGACGATGTCCTCCACCGCGGCACGTGCCGCGGGCACGGCTCGCCGAGGCACCAGCACCCGGGGCCGCACGATGCCGCCCTGGACGGGGCCGAGGATCCCGAACGTATGCTCCCCTTGGATGCGGCACGGGATTCCCTGGGTCTCCAACGTCGCACGCACCGTGTGCAGCTCCACTGTGCCCATGCACTCGACCAGCAAGACCCACTCGTACTCGAACGTCGTCACGCCATCGGTACCGCGGGTTGCCAAGCCGCATTTCCTCTAGAGAATGTCCCGGTCGACACGCAGCCGGGCTACTCGGCCGAAATCTACCGGGCCGATGCTGAACTACGGACTGGCACCTTCATGCCATGGTGCCATCGCCGGACCGGGTGCTCGGTAGGCCGGCCTGGCGACCCGAGTCGTTGCGATGGCGAGCCATCGCTGCGGCGACCGCTCGCGGATGGGAGACGGACACGGAGTGCGCGGCTCCGGGTATCGAGCACACGGTGGCAGCTCCGGTCGCTCCGACGAGCGGGTCGTCTTCGCCGTGGATCACCAGCGTTGGCGTGTGCTGTGCAACCTCGTTCAGGAGGGCCGTCAGCCGGGCGCGAACACTGCGTCTGGAGGCCCGCGCGAGCGCTCGTCCCACACCAAGGGCCACGCCGGACCGGGCGAGCTGCGCTGCGGCGCTGGCGATCGCGTCGTCGACGGGCTCGGCCGCAGCGACGCCGGGTATGAGGCTTGCCCGCAGCGCCGCGTCGGTCGTACGTCGCAGGTTCGCGGCCACGAGCCAAGGCCGTCGCGCCAACCATGGTGCGCGCGGCTGCACGAAGAACGGCGAGACCAACACCAATCGTGTGATGCCCGTGGGGTTGGCTGCGGCGTAGTGCAGGGCGGCCTCGCAGCCCAGTGAGTGCGCGACGAGCTCCACCGGGGCCTGCCGTTGGGCAAGCAAGGCGTCCAGCCATCCCGTGGTGTCTCCGGGGGCGCGCCCTGGGATCACCGATGAGCGGCCGACCCCGGGCAAGTCCGGGCGCGCGGCCGAGCCACGGAGCGTTCGTTGCAGCGGCCGCCAGCTCTCGCCGTCCCACGGCAGGCCGTGCAGCATCACCCGATCGGCAACCAGTGGGTCGCCCACGCAGAACGTCCGGCTCCCGGCAACGTCTCGCAGTCTCCCGCCGATGACATGCCGGGCGTCTCCAAAGCGGCTGGACACCAGATGGTCGAGCCAACGCGTGGTTGCGATCCGGATATCGGGGCGAACGAGGCCGACCGCGTCCGCGTGGGCATCGGCCGTGCGCGTATCGTATCGATCTTCGCTGGCGAAGCTCAGGCCCTCGGGGTCGACCCCGGACAGTGCGCGGGGCAAGGCCCGAACCAGGCCGACCGGGAGACGAAGCCGAGGAGCGGGGACGCCGAGGTGCCGAGCCGCGTCGAGCACCAGCTGCGGCAGTTCGGGCGTCTGGGGATCGAGCACGACCAACGACTGGCTCTCGGTCTCGGGGCGCTCGACCACCTGGGCCATGAAGTCCGCGAGATAGTCTGCGGTGACCAGTGGGATGAAGGTATGCGCCCGGCCGATCGAGGCCGGGAGCTGCCCACGCCACAGCCGACCGAAGGTCTCCGCCATGCCGATCGTCTGGTCGCTATGCCCCGAGTCGGAGCGGCCGATGACGGTCGATGGGTGGATCTCCGTCAGCGGCACCGCGCGCGCGCGCGCCAGGTCGCGGACCGCGAGGTTGGCCTCGATCTTCGAGGCTTCGTAGGGGCCGTAGGTTCGGTACAGTCGTGCTCGGACCGAACCCCGGGGAGTGCTGTCGCCGACCCACGGCGGGAGCACGGTCATGCGGTAGCCACCCACGTAGACCAGCCGCCGCAATCGGGGCAACGCCGCGGCCCAGCGGACCACGGCGAGGCTTCCGTCGACATTGATGGCGGCGGCCTGCGCCGGGCTCAGCCCGAACGCGAACAGGCCCGCACAGTGGAACACGTCGCGAACGCTCGGCAAGGCGGCGCTCAGGCCGAGCCCGTCGACGGTCAGATCGCCGTCCAGCACCTGCAAGCGTGCAGGATCGCCCCCGTGGTCGGCGACGTACGCCGCCAGCTCTTCGGCCCGAGCCGCGGCTCGACGCACGACCGCGGCTACGGTGCGACCGCGGGCGGTGAGGGAGACCAGGAGGTTGCGACCAATGAGGCCGGTCGCTCCCGTGACCAGGGTATCGGGGACGTGGTGTTCCACGAACGTCACCGTGGCACTTGCAATGCATGAATGAAAATGAATAACGTTCAGATGAGATATGACAGATATCGATTTTAGAACCCTCAACCTGAACCTGGTGCCGGCCCTGCATGCGCTGCTGAGCGAGCGCAGCGTCGGTGCGGCCGCGCGGCGGATGGGGGTGAGTCAGTCGGCGATGAGTCACTCGCTAGGGCGCCTACGGGCGCAGCTGGAGGACGAGCTGCTGGTGGTCGCGGGCCGGCGCATGGTGCTCACGCCTCGGGGCAAGGAGATCGCATCGTGTCTTCCCGAGGCCCTGGAGCGACTTCGTGGTGCGCTGTCCGGACCGCCGAGCTTCGACCCCGCGACGGCCCGAAACAGTGTCTCGATCGCGACCGTCGATTTCTTCGAGTTCATCGCCCTGCCCAGCCTGCTCCAGGCGTTGAGCCGTCTCGCGCCCGGGATCGATGTGAACATCGAGCGCCTCTCGCCGGACTCGGCTCGAAGATTGGCCAGCGGGGAGCTCGACTTCATCCTCGCCGGTTCCGCGGCTGGACCGTCGGGCGCCGGTTGACGCTGGCCACCTACGCGCGCCTCGGCCACGCCGTCGTCAGTATCGAGGGCAAGCACGAGGGGGTGGTGGACCGTGTGCTGGCCCGCGAGGGGGTGACACGGCGCGTTGCGCTGCGGGTCCCGCACTTCACTTCGGCACCGCTGGCCGTGCTCCACTCCGACCTCATCTGCACCGTTGCGCGCAGCATCGCGCGACGGGCCGCCGAGCAGCTGGGCGTCCGCGTGCTGACCCCTCCCATTGCGCTTCCGGAGGTTGGGGCGTCGTTATGGTGGCCACGGCAGCTGACCGACGACCCCGCCCACGCATGGTTTCGGCAGCGACTGTGCAACGGTGACTTCTTCCCCAAGCGCACGGCCCACCGACGATGACCGACGCGCACTGAGGCCAGTTCGCCCGCAGCTACATCGTCGAGGCGTCGTTCTTGACTTGCGTGCGTCCCGTGCCGATCTCGAAGCGTGGACGGGGTGGGTTCACCCATGGGGTCGAGCCGGACCGCGCCCGAGCTGGCGCTGGCGGCGACCCTCATGCACGGCGCTGTGAACTCCGCCGCGAGGGCCCGCGGATCCGCCAGCTCGCACCCCGACCCACGGTCGATCCACCGGTATGGATGCGGGCGGTTGGACCGCGTGTGCGCCGTTCATCCGATGTCTGACCGCGGCCGGATCACGCACAGTGATCCAAAGGCCGACCGACCGTCATCTCATGGGGTGGGGGTCGGTCCCCTCCACGGAAGGATGGACCCTCGATGATCCCCAAAAATGTAGTGACGACCCTCGTGATGCCGATCGTGTTGGCATGCGGCTGCGACGGCGAGCCCGTCGACGATCAGCGCCAGCGGCAGGATGCCGACGACAGCGCGGCCGTGCGACTCCCAAGCCGGCCGTTGCGGCTCGAGAACCCCCAGGACATCGAGCGGCGGGCCCAGCTGGCGATCGATCGCCGGATCGAAGCTCGCCCCGCTGATGCCGCCCATCGTCAGGAACTCATCGACTGGAAGCGGGAGCAGATTCTGCTCGATGACATGGCCGAGTCGATGGCCATGCCGGCGATGTTCCCTTCGCCGATGGAGGTGGGACGATGAAGACCACCACCATCGTGTCGCGGCTGGCCCTCGCCTTGCCCGTGGTGCTGTGGAGCGCCGTGGCCGAGGCCGGTCCGTGCCTGCCCGCCGCCGATCAAGACGCGTTCGAGGACGACCTGGTGCTCGCGTTCCAGGCCAGCCCGCTGGCGGTCGACCAGCTGTACGACCTGGCCGCCAACCGCCTGGGATTCGGCTGGACGGGCAAGCCCGGGACACGGAGCCACGAGGCCCTGGCCGAGATCATCGCGCTACGACTGGCGACGGCCTCCGACCTGGGCCCAACCGACCTCATCGACGTCGACCTCGTCCCGCTCGCCAATCAGTTCAGCGGTGCGGACGACGACATGGCGACCCTCTAC
>JAHZJA010001092.1 GCA_022601155.1 Deltaproteobacteria bacterium
GTGGCCGAGCTGCGCTACGTGGACCTTCGCTTCGGCCGTCGCCTCGGACGACGGCTGTCGTGGGCCATGGCCGCGACGCTCGCCGTGATCGTCCTGGCTCGCATCCTCCCGATGGCCGACCCCGCGCTGCGTCCGGTCGCGATCATCATCGAGCTGTGCGGCGGCGCTTCGCTGGTCGCGTTGGTGCTACCGAGCCTCGCGCGGGCCGGCCCCTGGACGGGCTTGGTGGGCGTGCTGGCGGCGGCCGGGCTGGCGCTGGCAATCCTCGTGTCGCCGACAGCAGGCCTGCTCGCGCTCGCGGTGCTGCACAACCTCACTCCGGTCGGATTCCTGCTCGAGGCCAACGCGGGCATGGCCCGACGCCGAGCCGCGTGGTGGTGCTCAGTCGTGTTCCTCGTGGTCCCGTTGGTCATCGCCACCGGGTGGGTTTGGTGGATCGTGTCCACGGCCGGCATTGCCTCGCCCGAGGCCAGCCCCCTCGGCTACGGCCCGCTGCATGACGCGATGCGAGCCTATCTACCGGTCGCGCTGCTGTCCCCTGCCGTCGCGCTGCACTCGTTTTGTGCCTGCGTGTTCCTGCAGTGCGCCCACTACGTGACCGTCTTGCTGGTCATGCCCCGGCTGCTGCCCGACGGCGCCCGTGGCCGACTGCGCTGGCCGGGACCGCGGGTGTGGCCCGTGGTGCTGACGGCGACCGTGCTGGCCCTGGTGCCCTTCGCCATCGAGTTTGCCGATGCCAGGCGAGCCTATGGCGTGGTCGCGGCGATCCATGCCTGGATCGAGCTGCCGATCTTGTTGCTGGCGCTGTGCGGCACCGGCCGAGCTCCTCGCAGGCACCAGCCGTAGCCAGCCCGCGCCGGGCTCCATTTGGCGCGACCACATCGAGGCCGAACGACCGGGTCTCGACACCAGCGACGAGCGTTCCACAGGAGGCTCTCCCGCCACCGCGAAGGCCGGGGAGCCATCCGATGCCGGCGGCTGAAAACGAACCCAGGATTACACGGTCAGCTGCTCTCCGTGCGCCAGAGCACCCATGGCGGCTCCGGCGGTTTTTGCCCTCGGCGTCCCGATTCCCAACCACACGGAGCCTCACGTGGCTGGACATCGGCGACTACGCCACGTCGCCCCACCACAACGGCGTGACAGCGGTTTCCGCCGTACGCCGTACGGCGGAACCGTTGGCCGGCCACAGGTAGACCCCGTACCTACACGAGCATGAGAACGACCCTGACGATTGCCGTGGTGTTGTGCGCGACTTCGGCCTGTGGCGACACCGCACAAACCGAGGGAAGCACGGGCACGACCAACGGCGACTCGACCAGCACCGGAGGGGGCCCAGGCATGACCTCCACGGCCGGGCCAGCTTCGACCAGCGGCGCATCATCGGGCTCGACATCCTCCGACGACCAGGGCACCACCGACGACGCCACCTCCACGGGGGCGGTCGACAGCTCCGGTGGGGACACGACCGGCGACGCGACCGACAGCGGCGGGGTGGAGCTTCCACGGCTCCACGAGGCGACATTCGACGCCGCGACGCAGGTCTACGCGTTCACAGCAGACTACCCCCTGTCGGCCGGACCGGCCGACATCGACTGGAACCGCTGGGCACTGCTCCACGACGGCAACACCTATCGCCTGTACTTCTTGCCCGAGGGCAACGCCGACGAGATCTATCAATTTGCCCTCAACCCCAACTCTGGCGAGTTCGAGTACGGCTTCAAGTCTAGCGACTTCCCGATCACCGGAGCGCCGCCCGAGATGGATCCCGCCCGCTTTGGGATGGCCCACGACGGCGCCAACTACCACATGTATTTCCTCAGCCAGGATCAGGCCACCCTGCTCGGGTTCGGCTACGACGCGGGACCGGGCGCCTATTCGTATGGGGTCAATGCACCCGCGTCATCGGCGATCCTGGGCGATCCTGGAACCGTGGACTGGACGGGCTGGGCGACGCTCGGCGACGGCAGTGAGCGACTATACGCATTCGCGTCCAATGCCCATGACAGCCTGGCCGAATATACCTACGACGCCAAGACAGGATCGTACGAGTACCAAGACTCGGACATCACCCTGGATCTGATGACGCTCGATGCGACTCCGAGCGACAACTTCGCGATGCTCCACGACGGCGTCGGTCCGCGGCTGTACATGCTCGAAGTTCGCTGATGCACCGACGGCGAATCTTCGCCGACGCACCGCAACGTCGACCTCGACCGAACGTCCCTGAGATCAGCATGACCAATACATCCTTGCCACTGCGCTTGTCCGTCGCTCTCACGATGAGCCTCGTTGGGTGTGCATCCGACGACCTTCCCGCCGAGACCACGGGGTCGACATCGGGCTCCAACGGCTCCACCGGATCCGCACCCGGCACGACCGACTCCACGCCCGGCAGTACCGGCATCGACACGAGCGAGGACTCGGGGACCAGCGGCACCGACAGTGGCGGGCAGGACTCCACAGGCACCGCGGACGAGTGTGCGTTGGAAGACGAACCCGTCTGCATCGACGGCATGAACTTCGTCCAGTGCCAGGAGGTCGACGGGGTGCTCGTCAACGTCGAGGTCCAGTGTGAGGCGGACTCGATCTGCGCCGTCAGTGGCTGCGCCTCGCCGATCCAGCAGGAGTTCATCAACCAGCTGACCCTGTACGTCGACGAGGTCGAGTCGCGCTCGGCCGTCCCCGTGGAGCCCGACTGGGCGCTCCTCATCGAAGACGGCACGCGAGCGGTGGTGGCCGGCGACGACTCACCGCAGACCCTGTTCGATGCGGCGCGGGGAATCCAGCTCCGCATCCCGCAGGGGCACCAGTGGGTCCGCTTTGGCCCGTCGCTGTGTGGAGACACCGACGGGATGGCCTACTCCCGGCAGACGTTCTACGGCGCGTGCGCGCGAGCGTCCGACGACGGCGCCATCGTGACCGTCGCGGCACCGGACAACCCCCTGGGGCTGACGGCAGGCGATCGCATCGTGGGTACCAGTGCGTGGACCCGAGGCGCGACGTTCCTCCAGGAGATGGCGGCCGAGCCCCTGTGCTCCTCGCTGACGCCGACCAGCGAGGAGGCCATGCGACGCCAGGCCGCCGCCGACTTGTTCGGGCTGCTCGACGAGGGAGACACCGTGACGGTGGTCGACCCCAGCGGAGGCGAGCGCGAGCTGGTGGCCCCGGCGCGGCTGGACAACGACCCTGTGGGCTGGTGCCTCAACCCGATCGCAGGTGGCTTCTCCACGTTCGAGGCCCAGCTGACGATGCGCCCCGACGGGGTCGCCGTCATCCGGGTGCCGCACTTCGGCCCGAGCGAGACTCCGTTTCCCCAGCCCCTGACCCCCGAGAGCTACTACGAGTGGGTCTCCGACTACGTCGATCGGCTGGCCATCGTGATGGATGGCGTCCCGCCGGGTGCACCGATCATCTGGGACGCGCGAGGCAACTCCGGTGGCGCGGCCGAGGTCCCGCTGGCCATCGTGGCCGGGATGCCCGGAGCAATCCGCACTCCGGTCTCCGAGGGCTACCTGCGCATCGAAGGCACCTCCCCGGCCGAGTTCCAGTCCGAGCCGGTGCCGACGTTCATGTTCGAGGTCCCGCAAGACGACCGACTCAACCACAACGCCCCCACCGCGGTGTTGGTGGATGGGGTGGCGACCAGCGCGGCCGACTTCTTCGCGCTCGGGGCCAAGGAGTACTCCGACGCCATCGTCGTGGGGACCCCGGGAACGGGCAACTACGGCTTCGGTGGCGTCTCGCCCTCGGTTCTCGGAGGATCCGTCGCCGAGCTCGCCCACCGCATCGACTTCATGCAGTCGCGCCGGATCGACGGTGAGCCACTGGAGGGCTTCATCGTCGTCCCCGACATCGTGGTCGAGTACGACCCCGCCGACCTGGCCGCAGGCGTCGACACCGTGCTCGAAGCCGCCGTCGCCGCCGTCCTGAGCTAAGGGGGCCGGGGCCCACGAACGAGGCGTGCCGGGGACTGCTCCGGCGCGCCCGCTTTGTGTGCGCTCCCACCGGCATCGAGCCGCGGGGGACCGGTCGCGGCCACGAGCCGTGCGTGCGAACGCGAGTTCCTCACTTCGTCGTCATGGATCCAAACCGGCCTGCGCGGCGTTTGACGCCACGGGGTTGCCGTTTGAGACCCACCCGTCCTCTCGTTGTCTCCATCGTGTTCGGTGCGACCTCCCGTGGTGGTACTCGTCTTGGACCGACACATGGACACCAGCGATACGGTCGATGCCATCGTCCTTGCCGCCTCGGCCGAGCTCCGCGACTCGGGGATCGGCGCGTTTCGGATCCGGCAGGTCGCCCAACGAGCGGGCGTCTCGCCCGGTACCGTCACGCACTACTTCCCGACCTCACGCGAGCTGCTGGAGGCCGTGATCGAGGCGTTCCAGCGCCAGGCATGGTCGCTGTGGCTCGACCAGCCGCGTGCCACGGGACGCGTCGACGCGGAGGTGCTCATCGAGAGGCTCTACCGGCTGTGCTGCGAGCACCGAGAGATCGTCCGCGCTCGGCTGTTCCTGACCGCGCAAGACGGGCGAATCTCCGGACCCAACTGGCGGGGCTCTCTGGGCCCCTTCCTCGAGGCACTCGGCTCGCGGACCTCCATCGACAAGCGACTCATCGGGCACACGGTCGTGTTCCTCGCCATGCGCTATGCGATCCATCCCGAGGAGGAGCTGCTCGCCCTGTGTGGTGTCGACGACGTCGCCACCGCGCACAAAGCCGTCGTGGCCCACCTCCGTGCCATCGCCCTGACCACCGATTGGTCCCAGCCCGGGTGATAGACCAGTCGGCCGAGGATGGGCCCGGTCACTCGACCAGTACGAACGCGCGCACCAAGCCGTAGCCAAACGAGGCGCCGTTCATCGCCAGACTCACGATGAACCATCGCCATACCGGGACCGACTCGACCGCCTGCGCCGACCTCGAGGCCAGCGCCAGCAACACCGTCTCGGCCAGCACGACCGAGATCTCGATGATGGCCGCCCGCACGGGAAAGCCCAGGCCCACCAACCAGCTGCGGTTGGCCTGCCAGGCCAGCGGATGGGTGAGCAGACTCGCCGCGAGCACGACGAGCAACCCGCGGAGCATCGCTCGCCCACGCCAGCCGATCCAGGTCCGCAGCAGCAACCCACCCACGGTCCCCTCGATGGCGAGGGTCAACGACAACGCGTGCAGCTGGGTCATCGCGTGCGCCCCTCAGCAGCCGAGGTCGACTTGCTGCGGCGTGCTGAGGTCGCTGCCCGGCACCCCGAGCTGTCCTGCGGTGTTGGACCCCCAGCACCACACCTGGTCGGTATCGGTGAGGGCACAGCCATGCACCGTACCCACACCGATGTCGACGATCGTCCCGACGGCCGCGGGGAGCCACGAGACCTCGGTAGGGTTCGCACGGTCGGCCCCGGGAGGGCCGCCATCGGGAATCGGCGCGCCCCAGCACCACGGGGCCGTGCCCGAGCCCAGCGCACAGCTGCTGCTCTGACCCGCGCTCACCCGATCGACGGTGAAGCTCAGCGCCACGGGTTGCTCGATCGAGTGGGCACTGGGGCCTTCCGCGCTGCCGTTTTGTAGGTTGGCGTTGCTGCCCCAGCACAGCGCCTGGTCCCCTCGCCACGCGCACGCATGCAGGGTGCCCGCGCCGACCCCCTCGAGCCCTGGCGTCGACGGCACGGCCAACACGAACGTGCTCGTTGGCGCAACGGCCTCCGCCAGCCCCATCTCTCCCATCTGCGGATTCCCGGCGCACCAGACCTGCTCGTCGCCAGCCAACACGCAGACCGCTTCGCGCAGCGCAACGATCGACTGCACCGGGCTGGGTACCGCCTGTCCATCGAGATCGATGACGTCGTCACCGCTGGCTCCGAAGCTGCCCAGCTGGCCCCAGCACGTGACATCACCGCTGCCCAACAGCCCGCACGACCAGCCAGGCGCAACGACCACCGAGTCGGCGTCGCCCAGCTGGGCCAGACCCGGCGCGGTCGGACCCAGGATCGCCGAGCCCCCCGCCGTCGGCATCACCTGCCCCTGGTTGTTCCGACCCCAGCACCGCACGCCCACGCTCGTCGACGCGCACCCGTGGTTGCCCAGCGCGACCTGGGTGACCTGCAGCGACTCGCCAAAGGGCACGACTGTGGGCGCCGTGATCGGCTGTACCTCCTCGGGTCCTTCCACCGGGAACCCGAGCCGTCCCTCGACCGTGTTGTCTCCCCAGCACAGCAGCGCCCCATCTTGGCGGATCGCGCAGCTCTGCGAGCCAGCCACCACCAGCTGCTCGGCGCAGCCGCACGCCTCACCCACGCACACTCCTACGGTCTCGCCTCCGTCGGTGCTCCCGTTGGTCCCCGCCGTGTCGGCGCCGCTGGTTCCGTCGGTGCTCCCGCTTCCACCCTCGCCCACGCACGCCTCCGACAACCCACCGGGCGCGTGCTCGGAGAACCTCCGCCCCCCGTCGCAGTCATCGTCGGGCAAGCTGCAGAACCCTTCGTCCTCGCACCAACCTTGCTGCCCATCGAGTCGGCACTGGCTGTCCTGCTGGCAGGGGTAGGGGGTCACGCCAAAGCACGACGCCAAGCCCAGCCCCAATGCCGCGCCACCGAGCATGCGAGCGACGACGCGCGTGCGGGCGACGACGCGCGTGCGGATGCTTGCCGCACGCGCGACGACCGGGGTACACCCCAACGTGCGAGTGGGATCGATGTCGGACGCACTCACCAACGATCTGGAGGTCCTCGAGGCCTGGCGGCAAGGGGACCGCAGTGCGGGTGACCAGCTCATGCGACGTCACTACACGTCGGTGCTCCGCTTCTTCGAGCTCAAGGCTACAGCCGCCGCCGACGATCTCACCCAGCGTACCTTTCTCGCGTGCGTGGAGGGAAGGGAACGGTTTCGTGGCGAGGGCTCGTTCAAGAGCTATCTATTCGGAATCGCGCGGATGTTGCTGCTGGAGTTCCTGCGCAAGCGCACCCGCGACGCACGACTGGTTCGCTTTGGTGAGGAAGATGGTGGCCCCGCGGTCACCCGGCTCAGCACTGTGGTCTCCCGACACCAGGAACAGCAGCTGTTGCTTCGCGCGCTGGTGGCCCTGCCCACCGATATGCACGTGGCGCTGCAGCTGTACTACTGGGAAGGCATGCCCACCGCCGATATCGGGCATGCCCTGGAGATACCCAAGAGCACGGTCACCACCCGGCTGGCGCGCGCTCGGGAGCAGCTGCGCAGGAGCTTGGAGACACTGGCCAAGCCCGGCCCCGTCCGGGACCGCCTGATGAGCGACCTGGAGGGCTGGACCCGCTCGATCGCAGCCACGGCCCCGTCGCCGTCGCCTGCTAGCGGCTGATGCGGCCGTCCACCGTCTCGCGCGGCCACCACTGGCCTGGAGACAGGCTGCGCGTGCGCCGAGATCCCGCGCGCGGGGTGAGACCCGACGATGTGCATTGGGTAAGATGCACGGCGGGATGGCCCCCGCAGCGGCACGACGGGCGTTCGGCCTCGATGCAGGGCAGCGCATCGGTCGATACGAGTGTGTTGCCCCGCTCGCGATGGGCGGGATGGCGGAGGTGTATCTGGCGCGCCATCGCGGTGCGGCGGGCTTCCAGAAGCTCGTGGTGATCAAGCGGGTGCTGCCGCACCTGGCCGTCGACACCGACTTCGTGGAGATGTTCCTCAAGGAGGCTCGGCTCGCGGCGGCGCTCGACCACCCCAACATCGCGCAGGTCACCGACTTCGGCCACGACGGCAGCGACTACTACATGGTGCTGGAGTGGGTGCAGGGCCACGATCTCCGGGCCGTGATCAAGGCCGCGGTCGCCCAGCGCGGCGCGCTGCCGCTGGACATGGCCCTGGGGATCACGTGCGACGTGGCCACGGCCCTGCACTACGCCCACGAGCAACACGACGGGCACGGGCGCCCCCTGGGCATCGTCCATCGCGACGTCTCTCCGTCCAACGTGCTGCTCGCGTCGACGGGCGCGGTCAAGGTCATCGACTTCGGCATTGCCCGCGCCGTGGGCGTCTCGCGAACGACCCGGGCGGGCGTGGTCAAGGGCAAGGCCGGCTATATGTCGCCCGAACAGTGTCGCGACGACGCACTCGACCGCCGCACCGATGTGTTCGGGCTGGGCATCTTGCTGTACGAGATGACGACCGGGTACCGCCTGTTCCACGCGAGCAACGACTTCGCCGCGATGAACAAGATCACCGAAGGGCGCTACGTGGTGCCGACCGAGGCGGTGGAGGACTACCCGGCCGCCCTCGAGACGATCGTGCTGCGCTGCCTCGCGCTCGATCCGGCGGACCGATACCCCACGGGCGACGCCCTGCGGGCCGATCTGGAGGCCTTTGCCCTCGAGCGTCGCCTGTCGCTGTCGGCCACGTCGAGGGCGAGCCACATCGAGCGTTGGCTCGGGCCCCCCACCGCACCTCCACTGCCAGCCTCGGTCACCGAAGTCGCGGCCACACCGTCATCCCTTCCCCCGGCGTCTCCATCGATCACCGCGCCTGGCCATTCCGCCCCATCGCAGCTTCCCACACGCACGCTCGCCACGCGCCCCGCTCGACGCAGCAACCTAATGCTGGTGGCCCTGACCGCAGGTGTCACGGCGGTCGGGGTCTGGGGTCTGACCCGGCTCACCAACACCCCGGCCGCCGCCTCGACTCCTCCGTCCGCCGCCACGACGAGCCGATCTCCGGCCCCCGTCACCGCGCCACCTTCGGGTGAGACCAAAGCCGACGACGCGACACTACCGGATGGCCACCAAACCCCGTCCGCCACGCCCGAAGACACCACGCCGACCTCCGCGGTCCAGCCGCAGCCCGCGGCCCCCACCGACGAGCCCGCCGCGAACCCCACCGAGGCACCACGCCCCGCATCCCGCCGCCGAAGCCCCCGGCCCTCGCGGCCCAAGACCCAGCCCACCAAGTCCGCCCCCTCCACCAAGCCCGAGCCGACCAAGCCCGAGCCCGCCAAGTCTCGGCCTCCACTTCGGCCCCCTTCCCACGAAGAGGGTCCGTAGCGGCATCGCCACCCACCCGTCGTTCATGCCCGTGCCCGTCCATCCCGGCCTCTCACCGTGGCCTTCGCTCAGCCGCTGCGCCCCCTGTTGGTCGAGGTCCTAGTGCCCTGGGTCGTGCAACCGTGGGTGCTGCTGGTGGTGCTCGGTGGGCGGACCCCGCCGTCGCCCTCCCATGGCGCGGCGGAGCCGGAAGTGGTGCCCCCTGCACCAACGGAGCCGACCTCCACCACCGACCCTGCGTAGCAGACCACGCCTTCCGAGGCCGAGATCGACGCGCAGGTCGAGGTGGAATTGACGGCGGCCGCCGATGCCTTTGCCGAGGGTCGCAACACCGCAGCGTGGGCCGCCCTCGATCGCGCCGAGGCGCTGCGGCCCAGCCCGGACTACGACTACATGCGCGGCCTGATCCGCCAGTATCAGGGTCGCTGCGATCTCGCCGTGGAGCACTGGGCCCGCTACCTCGACAGCAACCCCGCTCCCGAGGACGCCCGTGCCCTGCAGACCTCGATCGACGAGTGCGGCGGACTGCCCGAGCCCGAGGAGCCCATCGTCGATCCGACGGGTGCCGACAGCGATCCCGATGAGGATGATGACCGACCCAGACCGCTGCCCCCACCACGCCCGTGGCACCGCGACGTGACCGGAGGCGTCCTGCTGGGCGTGGGCATCGCCTCCCTCGCCGCGACCGCTGGCTTGTGGGCGGGCGCTGGCGTCGCGCAACGACGCGGACCCAACAGCCCGGGCCTGATGCTCCACGACGACCGCATCACCCAGTCCCGACGGCTGAGCTTCGCCGGGGTCGGCACCGGGGTGCTGGGCACGGCGTTGGTCGTGGGCGCCATCATTCGCTACGTGCAGATGGCCCGACGCCAGGGACCCTCGCCCGCCGCCCGCCGCCCGCGCTCGCTCGCCCGGATTCCACGATGGCCCTGAGCACCGCGGTCAGGCCGAGGACGACCGCCACGGCGCCGCGCTTCCGCTGAAGATCTGCCAGCCGGGCCTGATGACCCCACTGTGGGCGGCACTTCGGCGCGCCTTCGAGCAAGTGGCGCGAGGGTTCGAGCCGGATCTTTTCCCGAGACCAGCGGCAGGCTGCCGACACTAGTGGATCGAGATCCGCCGATGTCCAACGCCGCTCGCTTCGTCCGCTCGTTCGCCACCACCACCCGATCGCTCCTGGTCGGCCCCACCGTGTTGCTGACCACGCTGTCCCTGTCGGGAGGGTGCGCGGTCGGTGAAGGTGGGGTCGACCCGGACGCGTTCGAGGCCGGTCACCACGGGTGTGCTCCCAATTGCCCGCCCATGGCCACGCACGGACACCGCGACACCGACCAGCCCCCCCACGATACCTCCGGTGACGACGGCACGACGGGCTCTCCCCCCATGACCAGCACGGGAGGCTCGGCGAGCGACGGCGCCGAGTCCAGCGGTGACACCGACGACACCGAGCCCCCGATGGCCGACACCATGTGCGGCGACTGGGTGTGTCAGGGCTTCGAGGACATCGACACATGCCCGTTCGACTGCGTGCCGTACACCGTCGCGCCGATGGGCCAGGGCGTGGGGAAGATCTGCGAGCGAGACTTCACCGGGTTCACCCCCATCACCGAGATCGGCACGGGGCTGTACCTCGGCCAGGCTCAAGGCGGGCTGTACCCCGGCGGTAGCAACGAGCGTCCTGCTGCCCACACCAACGCCGGTATTGCCACCGCGCAGACCGTCGGTCAGGGCGGCGGCGACGTGTGCCTGATCTCGATCGGCATGTCCAACACGTACCAAAAGTGGCAGATGTTCATGACGCAGGGCATCGCGGGTGTCGCCAACCTCAACCCGGCGCTGCGCGTGGCCAATGGCGCAGTGGGCAGCAATCCCGTCGACACCACCGCCGATCCCAACAACGGCGTGTGGAACAGCATCGACAACCAAATCGCGGGCAGTGGCTGCACGCCCGACGAGGTCCAGGTGGTGTGGATGCTTCACGCCGAGCGTGGGCCCACGCAGAGCTTCATCGTGGAGGCCGACCGCTACTACGACGATCTGCGTGCCACCGCGATCAATCTGGCCGACCACTTCCCCAACCTCCAGATGATCTACCTCAGCAGCCGTTCGTACGCAGGCTACAGCGACCGCGACAACAACCCCGAGCCCTACGCCCACCAGGGGGCATTCGTGGTCAAGTGGCTCATCGAGGCACAGATCGACGGCAGCGACCCCGCGATTGCGCTCGGCTCGGGATTCCCGTGGATGGCTTGGGGCCCGTACCTGTGGTCGGACGGCCAAGGCGCCGATCGAGCCGAGGGCGGTGTTCCGGGCCGCCTGATCCCCGACGACGGCATGGAGTACCTGTGCGACGACTTTGCCGCCGACGGGATCCATCCCGGGATGGGCATGCGGACCAAGGTCACCGCGCAGCTGGTCGACTTCTTCACCAGCGACCCTACGGCGACGCCGTGGTTCCTGCAGTAGGCGATCGACATCGCAGCCGGGCGGCGCGGCCCAGGCTCTGCACCCGAGGTTCGACCGGATCCAAATTCGGCGAGCCCGCGCCGCCGCATCGCGCCGAGGCACCCCGCGGTACATGAGCTCTCGAATCCGCGGCAGGCGGTGCTCACCCCATCGGCCACCCTTTCGCGGGAGACCGCGTCGGGTGCCGACACGGTACGGGCAAGTCTGGTCTCGCCCGCCGGGCTCGATGTGAATCCGGTCTTCCGGTAGACCGCCGGCTCGCGGTTGCTCCCGCCCGAACCCAGGCGCAGCCCAGGCGGTTCGCGCCCGTTCGGCGCGCGGTCTCGGGTGCGCCACACCGTCCGCCAACGCATCGCGGCCGCGCTTGCCGACCCCAGGAACGCCCCGCCCCATCCACGCCGCAGCAGGTCCAGCTCGCGCCATCGAGGCGGCATCGGCTCGATCAGGTCGTAGGTTGAACCTCGATGATCCGCCGCTCATTCGTAGCCTCCGGCAACGCTGTCGCACACAGGTCGATCGGTGGGTATCGCCACGCGCCGCAGGCTCTCCCCGCGGAGTCCGACGCGATCCACTCGTCAAGCCGTGGCCCCGCAATACCGCCGTTGGCCACTCCAGTCGCCTTCTCGCGATCACGCCGGGCCGAGACGAAAGCATGTCACCGGGCACTGCTCGGCACCGTAGCGTTCTAGCGAAGACCTTGGCGCCCCCTGTACCACCGGGCGCTCACGATGCGGCCCGGTGCCCGCGATGGACTCCGCCCGGTGGTCGACGGCGACGCCTGCTCGTACCGATCACGGCAGCCATCTCGTCGGCCCCATGCTCGAACTCGATCTCTACGCGAGGCGGACGACACTCGATCTGACAGCGTTGAAGCCTCGGCGATCACTGGTCAACGAACCGCCGCTTCTTCCCCGACCGATCGCGTGGTGACTCCCAAGGAGCCCTCGACGCCGTCGATCGCTCCGATTTCGATGAAGACAGAACAACGCGGCCGCATTTTCGGCCCACCAACCAACACACAGCAAGAGACTCTCATGAATACATTGATGCGCCCCCTCAGCTTCATTGCCATCTTCACCTTGGGTACGGGCTGCGTAGCCCCGCCGCAGGAATCGTCGGATCTCGTTCCGCAACAGGCAGCCGACGCGTCCTCGGATGACCGGTCCCTGTTGGCCGTGGTCGAAGCTCCGCCTTCCGATCCCACGCGATCCCAGTACGAGGTCCATGCGCTCGCGGGCGACAACCAGTTCGAGCTGGTCGGGCTCGACTTGGATGGACATGTGGCATCACGCCTGACCGCGGAAGGGTTCATGGGCGCGACCGGTGGCCCCGACATCATGTTCACACTGGAGGAGGGAGACCTTCACACACGCGGTGACATGCGCATCGTGTTGACCGACGATGGCCGCCAGCAGTTCGAATTCAACGCGTGGTTCGACGACAGTCCCATCTCCATACGGCTCGACACCGCCGATCCTACCGCCGCAATGATCTCCGGGCTCGACGGCCAGTCGGCGGGGGAGTGGAGCGACGTGGTCGACTCGGATCTGTTGGCCGACGCCCGGGCCCAGCAGCTGCTCGCGAGCCTCGGCCGGTTCTCGGTCCTGGAACCAGCCCTGGCTGACCTCGAGGTCTGGGACGGACCGAACCAGTTTCGAGCATCATCCTGTGTGAGCTGCTGGCTACAGTTCGCGGCATTCGTCGGAGGAGGTGCGGCATGCACGGTCGCCGTGTTGTCGCTGTCCGTGTGTATTGGCGGTCCGCTCACCGCCCCCGCGTGTCTCGCCGCCGTTGCCGCGACAGGAGCGGCCTGCGGTGCAACGGCCAGCGTCTTGGCCGGGATCATCGACAACTGCGAGGGCTCGTGTGTGGACGAAAATCCCTACTGCGACTGAGGCGATGCGCCGACGCTCGGGCCCCGATCGTCGATGGCAGTCCGAGCGCCACGCACACGGAGGCGTGGCGTCGCGGGCATCGTCCTCGACGGGGTGACTCGCCCCCGCTAGAACTTCGACGAGACCGTCAGCATCAGCAGCCGGTCGTTCGAATCGCGCAGCCGGCTCGACAGCGTACGAACGAAGCGCCACAGCAGCTCGTAGGCCAGCTCGCGATCGACGAACATCAGATCGCGAAGGTCGTGCTTGGGCAGCTTGAGCAGCCGAGACTCCTCGTGCGCGATGGCATCGGCCGAGCGGGGCACGTCGTCGTCCACGATCGACATCTCCCCGAAGTACATCCCCGGCTTGAGCACGGCTAGCGCCTCCTCACCCACGCCCGAGACCCTTCGGCTGATCCGAACCGCCCCGGTGAGGATGAGGTACAGGCCGTCGCCATCGTCACCGTGCCGAAACACGGGATCGCCGGGCCGGTAGTGCACCTCTTGTACGAGGTTGGAGATGCGCTCCAAGTGAACCGGCAGCAGTCCGTCGAACAACGAGACCTGCCGCAGCATTCGCTTGAGCACGTCGATGCGCCGGGTGCTCTCCTCGGAGGGCAGCTCGTTGTCATCGACTACGGCTTCTTCCGCCGCCGCTGCCGTCTCGTCGGCGTCGTCGACGATTCCCAGCTCTTCTAGGCCCGCACCCATCGCGTGCGCACAAAGTACCCCACCCCGGCCGTGGCCGACCACAAATCGGCCGGATCCCGTCGCGATCGAGCCTCGACACTGGACACCCATGCATGGCCCCGACCGTCTCGATGCCTCACCAAGTGTAGCCACGCTCACAACCGAGGATTAGGGGAAACCCTCTTCGCGAGCCTCGCAAAACCGCTCTTTGGGGCGGGTTGGGGCTCCTCAGCCCTCCTGCTTGGCCTTGCGCACCGACCAGACGAACCCGTCGTACCAAAAGTGCATCAGCGAGATGACGATGGTCAGCGACCACCACAGGTGCGAGCGCCCATCGGCCCACGCTTCCACCGCCACGCCGTAGGTCGCCGCCAATCCCACGAACAACGACCACGTCAGCAGCCGGCCGCCAGGGACGCGCTCGAGCCTGAACACCCGTCGCAGGTTTCGGTGCTCGGAGGCCCACACGATCCCGAAGTACTGGAGACCGTGGAACAGGTTCATGATGAGGAACGCCTCCCCCCACGTGTTGAAGCCCCAGGTGTAGATCGACACCAACCCGGTGCTCGTGAGCAGGTAGACCTTCTGCCAGCTGACCGCACGGCCCCGCCGCGCCATCCGCCAGGAGCTCCACACGTAGTAGGCCACGAACACGGTGCCGCCGAGGACCA
>JAHZJA010001093.1 GCA_022601155.1 Deltaproteobacteria bacterium
CGGATGCGCCAGCCGCCGCAACACCTCGTCGCGACCTGCATCCAGCACGATCGCCTCCACGATCACCCGCCCCAACACCGCCATCCGCGTGGCCAGCCACGGCGGCACGCGGCCACCATGGAGCGGAAGATCGGCACTACCGGTCGCTCGGCCCACGGTGATGCCAGGGTACCGCAGCCCGCCGACCCGTGCCCGGGCCGACGAAGCGTGCGTGGCGTCGACCCCGATCAGCCCGAGCCCAACGGCAGCGGCACCGAGCACAGCCCCGCGGCGTCGATCTCACCGTCGATCGCGACCCAGAAGCCAAGCCCGTCGAGCTGCGCCAGCGTGTACGCCCCGCTCAGATAGCCGAACACCGATCCACTCGCCTTGGAGTCACCAGCATCGAGGTCATTGCAGCGATACTGCTGGAGCGTCGCGGGCAGATGGATCGCGGCGAGCTGGCGAACGCGACGGCCCACGTTGCCCCAGCCACCGCCCGGATCGTCGACGAACCATGCCTGGTAGGTCGCATCGTCGATGAGAAGCTCCTGCGCCGGATAGCCGGCCTTGGCCATGGCGTTGTAGGGGTCGTCGCCGTGGCTGAGCCACATTCCCTCGCTGGGAAAGTGCGGAGTGGAGTGATGCGGCGCCACGAATTCGACCGGAATGTTGGCCGATCGCAGCGCCCCCTGTAGCCACATGTTGGTCCCGCCACAGCCGGCCGTATAGTGCGAGTGCGGGGGATCGTAGGGGGCTGCCCCCTCGGGGTGCACCCCCACCGGATCGGTGCCGTCCATCACCGCCAACGCGGGCACGGGGCCTGCGTAGTCCCAGTAGTACTCGTAGATCTGTGCGTGCGCGAGCGAGCCGGCGAAGTGCCGCATGTTGGTCCGACTCCACTCGAGGGCATTGCCGATGGTGCCGAGGCGATCGACACCGATGCCGACCTCCCCGTCGACGAAGTCCCACCCCGCGTCGCCCGGGGCCGGGAACCCAGAGTTGTGGCGGACCTGGAGGCCGAGGTTCTCGGGAATGCACAGCCCCTGATCGCACCACGGCGCGTCGTGGTAGACGGTCCGCGCGTCGAGCAGCAGCGCGAGCTCGCCGGAATCGAAGTCATCCAGAGACCACGGGACTCGCCCTTGCAGCTCGGTGAGCATGCTGTGCGCCACGTTGCTGAGGTACAGCGCCTGCGCATCCGGCATGTCGTGCACGCCCGTGCCGAAGTCCAGCGGCCCGGGTGCGAGCAGGTTGGGTGGAGGATAGACCAGCGGCTCCTCGATGCCGTACCACGCATCGGTGAAGCGCTCGTCGAACTCCGCCCGCAGGTCGTCGCTCCACCCGTCGTAGCCAACCCAGCCCCCGTCGTAGAAGGCCATGGCATTGCGCACCAAGGGCCGCGGGCTCAACCACGAGGCCAATTGCTCGGCCGGGCACGAGACGTGTGGACCACGACACCCGAAGTCCTCCCACCACGGCCCGCCCTGTGGACCCCCGTAGAGCCCGATGTCGGCCGCACTGCCGTCTGGATCTCCCGCGAACAGACCACCGTCCACGCACGTTCCCGCGGGTGAGACTCCGTGGTCCCAAGGCTGGGTGGGGTCGATGCCGCACGCCGACGCCGTGGTCCACAGTTGGTCGGCGGCATCAATGCCGAGCACGGGGTTGGGGGCGTCGATCGAATTGGCCCAGACCTTCAGCTCGCTGGGGTCGATGTTGTGCCCGTAGACACCGTACTGGTCGGCAACCACCAGGTTGTTGCGCGCGTAGGAGATGGGCAGGTTGCGGCTCGACGGCAAGATGTCGTAGATGCCCAGCCACTGCGCCGTGATGGCGTTGTGGTAGGCGCGGAAGCGGCTATCGTATGCGTACAGCCCCAGCCCGCCGTGGGTGCCCTGGATCAGGTTGTTCTCCACCAGCACATAGGTGCTCCACCCGGAGTTGGTGAGCACCACACCGTACGTGTTGCCCACGATGCGATTGTGACGGATGGAGGTGTTCCCCGAGACTTCGTAGGTCCGCACACCGATGTCGAAGTCTTGGATCTGCGAGTCCTCTAGCGAGAAAGGTCGTGTGGCCTCGAGACCCGTTCCCGTGCCCAGCCCCTGGAACATCAGCGAGCGCAGCTGCACCCCCGTCGCATCCAGATGCCACGAGTCGGGCGCCTCGATGACCGTCCGCAACCGCGGCGCCCCCTCGATGGTGACGGCCTTGTCGATCACCAATGCTTCGGCGTAGATGCCGGGGCCCACCGCGAGGGTGTCTCCGGGTGCCGCTGCGCTCAAGGCCGCCCCCAGGCCGTGGTAGGGGTGAGCAGCCGTTCCGTCCTGCACGGGATCGACGGAGTTGCCGTCCACGTGGAGGGTCGCGGCCCAGGCCGTGGGCGCAAACAACGTAGCGGCCACGAAGACGGGAAAGCGGAGATGTGATGCGGACATCACCGCTCTCAACGGATTGCACAGTCGATTTGCCTCATGCGCTCCGTTGCACCGTCAACCGGGTGAGAACGGAGTGAAACCCCTACATCCGGATGAAACCGCGTACCGCTCGTCATTTGGGCGGCGCCGAACGACAAGGGGACGAAACAGACACGTTTCGCTGATCCGACCCGACGCGACGTGACTCTCAATACTCATCCCCTCGCGTATCTCCTGGAGATCTCGACCGATGCCAGCCCCGTCCCGCCCCAGTATCGCCCTACTTGGCGCTCTACTCACTCTGCCGTTGAACTCCGCATGTTCGTCGACCGAAGTCGACGGATTCGATCCCGTCCCTCTCGCACAGGAACGAGCCGGCCAGCAGGCGTTGTTCCAGTCGATGTGTCCGCAGAAAGTTCAGATCGCCCGATCGAAATTCACCAACGGCTGTCCCTCCGTCGCCGGCTGGACCAAGACGTCCGTCCTCAAGAACGGCAACGATTGGCTCGCGGCTCACCCCGGGCTCGCGCCCGATCCCGAGGGGCACGTCTGCCGATACAACTGGACCGGCGCGATCCCCATCGGCGGCGCGTTGAGCAACATCCAAAGTCACCCCAACATCCTCGACACGGCCCCCGACTGCAACGCCGTCTTGGAGCAGGGGACCTCCGCGCTCACCCCGGCCGTCGAGCACTACCTGCGCGACATGTTCTACGATCAGATCGGCAAGGTCGACGCTGACGCGCTGCTCCTGCCCTCGGGCGAAAGCAGCGAGCAATATCGTAGCCCGGTCCTGGTGGGTGTCATCGACACCATGCCCACATCCGAGCCGTCCGACCCCCGGTCCGAGCACGGGGAGAACATGGCCCGCATCGCCACCGATGTGGCCTGCCCCAGCGGTGAGACTGGGTGTGCGGTGACCGTCGAGCGTACGCTGGGAATGCCGCGCTACGGCGGCGGCTACATCGACACGACCAACGGCGGGTTCATGGGGACCCACTCCGACCTCGCCGCCGCGATCATGGAGCAGGTGCAACGTTGGCGGTTTCAGTATCCGGCCACGACCCCACTCATCATCAACCTCAGCGTGGGCTGGGAGCCGCATGTCTTCGGCGGAAATGAAGTGGTGCCGCCACCCAGGGTCGCGGCCGTTCGCACCGCGCTCGAGATTGCATCGTGCCACGGGGCCCTCATCATCGCTTCGTCCGGCAACGAGACCGCGCTGTGTGGTGTGGGTCCCATGCTTCCCGCCGCGTGGGAGCAGCGGGCGGCTCCCGATGTCACGCGCTGCAGTGATCTGGGCATCCCCACCGCGAGCCCGTCCGGCCTCTACCGTCCGTTGGTGCATGCGGTGGGCGGGCTCGACACGGCCGAGGCGCCAATGCCGGGCAGCCGCGACGGCGGTAACCCGCGCTTGGCGGCTGCGGCCACCTATGGCGTGGCCGGGGGCAGCAACCTGACGACCGGTCTCACGGGAACCTCGGTCTCCGCGGCGGTCGTCAGTGGTGCCGCTGCACTCGTGTGGTCGTATGCGCCCGCGCTCACCGCCCACGAAGTCATGGACATCATCTATGCCAGCGGCGAGCCCCTGAACCGTTGGGCCGACTTCACGCTGACCCCGGCACTCACTCCCCTCGCTCACGAGCTCAACGTCTGCGCGGCTCTCGAGGCGGCATGTCAGAGCCCCAACACCTGCCCTCCGTTGGGCCTGAACTGCTCGACGGGCGCGGTCTCCGTCAATCCGGGCATCGCGGTCGCGCTCGCGGACAAGGTCCCGGCCAGCATCATTGCGGATCCCGTGTTCAACCCCGCACAGGAGTGCGCCCTCGAGTGTGGAGTGCCCGTCTACGCCGCATCCGATGGTCAGGATCCCTGCACCAGCACGACCGTCCCGCCGTCGGCCTACTACACCAGCCCGCAGCCCAACTCGCCCCCCTGCCCGGCGTGCACGCTGTCGGGGGAGGAAGTCCACGCGTCGCTCGACTCCTACTACGAGCTGCAGACGATCGATGACGTGGTGGTGACGCTGTACGACGGCACGAAGTACGAGCGCTTCGACTTTGGCCCCGTGCCGCTGACGCCAACGGAAGTGACCCTACTGCGGCTGCCGCACGGCGAGATCCACCACGACGAGATCGTCTCCGCCACGATTGGGGTGCAGTTCACGGGTCACGATTGGCCGGTCGACAACGAGCTGCTGCGCGACGTCGGCGACCCCGCCACCCCCGAGTAGGGCTCAGGGTACGAGGACCCGCAGGCGCCACCACGGCGCCGTGGGGTCCTCGTCCCGCAACATCCGCTGCACGCGGTGCAACCCGGCCACGAGATCGGGTGACGGTGCCCCCGCCACCTCGCGGGCCAATGCCTCGGCTACACGTCCCGCGAATGCATCGCGGATGCGACCGTCGGTCACGACCACCTGAGCCGATCCCGCCAGCACGAAAGCGCGACCGAGGTTGATGCCTCCGGCCCATGCTCCGTCGCTGCGAGACCCGGTCTCACACCCGGCCAGCACCACCCAGCGTGGGACCCTTGGAGCGGCGAGCAGATCGGTCACCCCCAGCTCGGCGTCCTTCAGCTCGAGTGCTGCATCCCAGCCCCCCAGCCCACGCTGGACGCCGTGCCCCGCGTAGTGAAACAACGACGCGGCCCCGAGTCGTTCGAGCACGCGGTCGCGCTCGGCCTGCCGTCCCACCTGGTGGTCCACGGTCCAATCGGCGGCCGCGAGGGCCTTGTCGACGGCCACGCCTTCGGCCCGCGCCAGCGGAAGATCACCGCTGGGATCGGACACCACGAGCGCTCGCGTGGCCTGCCGTGGCGGCGGCGCGCGTGTCGGGAGATCGAGGGTGTGGGCCAAGGGCGCCAGATCGAGGAGCTGCTGGTCGCCCACGGGCAGGCGAAGCAACGAGTAGTCGGGGCCGAGGTCGTCCGCGACGACGCGGATGCGGTCCGCGGCCCGCAGCCTGTCCGCGACAGGGTCGAACGCCGCAGCCGCCCACGTCGCGGGATCGAGGCCCGCCACCGACGGAGCCACCACCACCGCCACATCATGCTCGTCGGCGACGAAGACCAGGGTGCCGTCGTCGTCGCGTGCGATCAGCAGCAGCGCCTCGCCTGGCGCAATGGGAGCGAGGCCCTCGCAACTGACCACCCCCTGGGCCATGGCCGGTGTCGACAACGCCCGCTCCAGCACCGCAACCGCGGCCTCCATCCGCTCGGCCCTGCGCGCGCGTTGATGCGACAGCTCGTCCGCGGACAATTGCCAGTCGTCGCGAGACTCTCCCGCGATGGCAGCTCGGGTCGCGAGAAAGGCCGTCGCCCCCCGGTCCCAAGCCAGGCGCTCGGTCGCCGACAAGTTTGCGATCCGAGCGGTACGGTCGATCCGCCGCAACGCCCGGCCTCGGGCCAGTCGCGCACGGCACAGAGCCTCGGACCGACGCCCGTGCTCGACGAGACGTCGGACGAGACCGTGGGCGCTTTGTGAGCGGTCGGCGAGGAACATCTCGGTGCCTGCGCCGATCCCCACCGAGGTCGTCGCTTCATCGAGCATGCGCTCGGCGGCCGCGAAGACATCGATCGCCGCCGCCGTCAGGCCCAGCTGCGTCAGCAAGTGTGCGCGCCGAACCTCGGCGCTGTAGTCCAGCCCCAGCTCGTTCGCCCGCTCGGGCTTCAGCAGGACCGAAGGCACCCCATCCCACCGCCCGCTCGCCAGTCCCACCCGTGCCTCGACCTCGGCGACCCACGGCTCGTAGGACTTGGGCAGCGGTCGCGATCGCAGCTCTCGCACGTGATCATGGGCCACCTCGATGTCACCTGCCGCCAGCGCGACCAGCGTCAGGTTGATCCTCTGGTTGAGCGCTTCGCCGGGATTGGGGCACTCGTGCTCCCAGGCATCGAGCGCCTCCTGAAACCACAGGCCCAGCAGCTCGAGCTCGTCCTGCTCGGGAGAGGCGGTCAGACCAGCCCACCCCAGGCTGCCGATGGACTCGGCCCGGGCCCGACACGTGGACTCCAGCGCTCGCACCACCTCCGCCCCCTGCTCCACCATCGAGCGCGCCTCGGCAGACCGACCCAGCTCTCCCAGCGCGACGGCGAGCTGCCCGATCACGGCCACCAGCAGCTTGGGCCTGCCGTAGCGCTCGGCCAACCGCCGTGTGCGAGCCAGGGCCCGCAGCGCCTCCACGGAGTCGCCCGCCGCCATCGCCACCAGGCCCGTGGAGTACAACGCGTAGATCTTGGCATCGGGCACGGCATCGGCTTCGCCCTCGAGCCCCTCCACCCACGCGCGCGCAGCCGCGATGTCGTTGGCGCCCAGCTCGTGATCCACCAGGACCGACACCGCCTCGGCGACGCGGCGCCACCGACCGAGCGTGCGAGCGAGCGCCACCTCCTGCTTGGCCCGAGCGAAGGCGCGACGTCCCCGGCCCGCGTCGTCGAGCGCGCGCCGCAACCAATCGAGCAGCGCGAGGCGATCGACCCCATGGTGGTCGGGTAACGCCTCGACGACACTGGCGACCAGCTGCGACGTCGGCCTCTCGCCCGAACTCTTGGCGCGGACGAGGATCTCGGGCAGCGGTTCCCACTCGAGAGCGAGCCGATACGGCTCGGGCCACGCGGGCTCGATCCCCACGACGTGAACTTCCTTCGCCTCGGGGCCAACCACCAGCTCGAATCGCTGGCCGCCATCGGCCCGCACCGAGGACACCTCGAACGCCGCACCATCCACGCGAAGCTCCACGTTGGCCGACGTCTCCACGTCGACCCAGACCCGCAAGCGCTCGGCGAGCCCTCGTGCTTGCATGATGCAGCGGTCCGCCTCGAAGTGCTCACATCCCCCGACGACGACCTCGGGGCGTTGGGGCAGCAAGACCGTCGCCGAGCGCCCGCGCAGCTCGGCCGGCTCCGGCTGCGGATCCGAGGAACATGCCGATGCCAGCGCGAGCGCTGGCGCGAGAGCCCACCACTTCACCTCGAACGATCGCTGGCCACGATCTTGGCCCGAACCGACACCGTACGCCAGGGCGGGGGATCGGGAGCATCGCGCCAAGCTTCGACGTCTCGAGGCAATGCACCGGGCGAGCCGACCAGCAGCGCCAGACTCCACGACCCCAGTGCCAGCGGCAGCAACTGGTCGAGCGGGGCGTCGATGCGTATGGCACCGACCGATGAGACCTCGAACCCGCGTTCGGGCCGCGCCAGCTTCATCTCGCCAGCATCGGACCGCGCTGCCACCACCAGCGTCACGGGGGTACGCACCGGTCTGGCGGGGGTGATGACGGTCTCGATTCGCTGATCGGCCGCGAGCTCGATCTCCCGGGGCACCGGAGCATCTGCCGCGCGATCGAGTGCATTGCCAGCCTGTAGCCGGGTGATCGCATAAGCCGGCAGGGCCGCCAGCTGTTGGCTTCCAACGGGCTCACGCCCCCCCAGATTCCACCACAGCAGCACCGCCGCGGCCACAGCCAGCACGGTGGCCGCGATCAACAGCGGCGTTCGACGAGACGTCTGCAGCTCGACAACGGGGTTGGGCGACGAAGGCGTGGCCTCGGGCTCGTCGAGCATGGCGAACGCCGCATCGAGGACTGCCCCCCGCTCGGTGCCCGACAACGGCCGCACCAAATCCGAGGGGCCCTCACCGCGATCAGACGCAGCAATCTCCGTCCGCTGGCGCTCCCCCAGCGCTTGCAACAGCTCGTCAGACATCCGTCATGCTCCCCGTTGTATCGCTACCGCTCGCCGATGACGGAGCCTTCGCGATTCGTTCCGCAATCGCGCGTGCGGTTCGACGCGTGCGATAGGCCCACGCATTGACCGCGCCGCGGGACATCGACAGCGCAAGGGCCACGTCGGGCGGCTCGAGCCCTTGAACGAACAGCAACTCGAACAACTCCATGTCACGCGGGCTCATCTCCGCGTACAGCCGCTGGAGAACCTGTCCCAGCTGCGCCCGCCCCTCGAGACGGTCGGCAAGCGCGGCTTCGTCTGCCGCCTCGTGATACTCGGCCTCGCCGTCTGCCCACGGATTGCCCCGGCGTTGGCTCAACACTCGGGCCACCCGACGCCGCGCCAGTAAACGAACGAAACTATCAAGGCTACGACCGCGCGCAGGATCCCAACGCCGTAATTCTCGGGCGTCGTGTTCGAACAACATCACGACCACGTCTTGGACGAGATCTTGGACCTCTTGCCGTGGGTCGCGACCACGGGCGATCGCACTGCGCTGAAGCGCGATCGCAACCTCGCGCTGGATCGAGTCGAGCAGTCGCTCGGCCAGCGAACGGCGTGCCCCGGCGCGACCGCCGAGCGCCGCCTGCACCAGTTCCACGTCATCGGCCACCGGCGTCATCAGTCCGGTGTTGTTAACACGAGCCGCGCGGACTTGGCTGTGCCGCGTGGTCTTCGCGAGCTCGGCCGGGCGCGGGCGAAGGACCGGGCTTGGGCGTGTGCTTCGCACGCGCCGAGCAACGCTCGACTCTCGTCAGTGCGTCTGGATCAGACGGAGAACGACGATCCGCAGCCGCAGCTGCCCGTGGTGTTGGGGTTGTTGAACTTGAACCCCGAGCCCTGAAGGCCCTCCACGTAGTCGATGTTCGTCCCCATCAGGTACATGAAGCTCATCTGATCGGCGATGAGCTTGACCCCCTGAGAATCGAACACGTAGTCGCCCTCGGCGTGCTCGTCGAAGTACAGGTCGTACTGGAAGCCGGAGCAACCACCGCCCATCACCTTCACGCGCAGGGCGTAGTGTTCTTCGATCGTCTCCGCCTCGCGGATCTCCCGGACCTTCTCGGCGGCCGTTTCGGTGAGCCCCAGGGCCCCCGCCATCGCTGGGTCGGAAATCGCCTCGGGGGCGGGCTTGGTCTCGGCTACTACGGCTTCGGTGGACATCGGTCGATCGCTGGTTTCCGGACGCTGCGCTTGGCGCGCCCCAAAAGCTGACGTTAGGTAACATGCGACCGGGAGCGTCGCCGGTCAAGCGAAGACCCCGTCTGCGGCCTCACAGTCTCGCTTCGCCCGCGGCGCCGGCCGCCCATCGGCACCCGGCGCTGTTTGACACGGCCCGGCGCGGGCGCCTACCGTGGGCGCAAATGCCGGCTAGCGTCCTGAAATCGTGGAGTTTTGGCATCGGACTGGGTCTCGCCCTCGGGATGGCGGGGTGTGACAGCCGGGCCGACGCGATGGCCCATCAAATGGACGGCTTGGAGCGCAAGCCCAAGGAGAAGACCGAGCTGCCGGCCAAGGCCGCCCCGCACCCGCTGCGGGACAAGCTGATGCCGGTCCTGTCCAAGCTCTACCCGCTGGTCGACCCCCCGGGGGTCGTCGATGCCGGCATCAGTCCCACTGGCCCATACAAGTATGAGCTGACGGCGGGGGTGATGGCCGAGATTCGACTCCCGACCGGCGGCAGCAACGACGCCAAGATCAAGGCCATCGTCCAGGCCACCGCCGAGGCCGACGCGTGGTCGTACCGCAAGGGGGCTCGCCGCGAGTACGCCGACCTCGTCAACCGGGTCAAGAACGGCTACGGCAAGGATCAACGCGACAAGATCCTCAAGGCCTACGCCGAGCTCCGGATGCTGCAGTACTTCAACGGTGACACGGCGCAAGCCGATGTGGCCGCGCTGCCCGGCGACGTCAGGGGACCGGTCGAGGAGCTGCGCAAGTACTACGTCGACAACAAGCAGAAGGTCTGGGAAGACTGGATGGCCGTCAAGATGTACGCCCGCCGCGTGGTGGCCGGAGACGAGCCCTTCCGCGGCGTACTGCGAGGCATCAAGAAGGAGCTGGGCAAGGAAGAGCCACCGCCGCTGACGTGGGAAGAGTCGATGGCCACGCCGCAGTTCAAGACGTGGGCCTCTGAGATTCGCAAGGACGACAAGCTCCTGAGCATGGTCCTCAACCTCCGGGAGATGCGGGACCGCGAGGCGTACCTCAC